>NZ_JANSJN010000023.1:7705-28164 GCF_047462555.1 Synechococcus sp. B60.1 | reverse complement strand
TTGCTGCTGTGGGGATCCCTGGCGGGGCTATTCCATGGCTATGCCTATGCCGAAGCTATCATCGGTGCCGAACCCATGCCCTGGCTCGGCTATCTGCTGGGGTTGAGCACCGTTCAATATGGGGTAGCGCTCCTTGCCCTCTGGGCGGCTGAAACCTGGGCAGAGAGGATCCCTGGCTTAATCCGCAGTGCCGGCTGGATGATTGCAATAGTGGGGGTTATATTCCTAACGTTGGCGGTGGTGAGCTCCTAGACACCCTTGCACTGGGGATCCCCAATCCGGTACAAGGATAACGGTGAAGATGAGTAACAACAAGGGGAGATCCCATGGAGCGCACCTTTATCGCCATTAAGCCAGACGGCGTGCAGCGGGGTCTGGTGGGCACCATCATCCAGCGCCTGGAAAGCCGGGGCTACCAATTGGTGGGCCTAAAGCTGGTGCAGGTAAGCCAAGAGCTGGCGGAAGCCCACTACGCTGAACACAAGGAGCGCCCCTTCTTCCCCGGTTTGGTGAAGTTCATCACCTCAGGGCCGGTGGTGGCCATGGTCTGGCAGGGCAAAGGGGTGATTGCTGCCGCTCGCAAGCTCATTGGCAAGACCAACCCTTTGGACGCCGAGCCGGGCACCATCCGCGGTGATTTTGGCATTGATATTGGCCGCAACCTCGTCCATGGCTCCGATGGCCCCGAGACCGCCCAACGGGAGATCGCCCTTTGGTTCCAGGAATCCGAGCTGGTAAGCTGGACGCCCGCCACCCAAAGCTGGATTTACGAGTAGGCATAGCCGGCGGCAGCAAAATGGCTCGTCGCGTCGATCCCTAGTTCTCTTCTCCCTTTGAACAGAGGCTAGAGATAAAAGGCAAAGCCAAGCTGGCCCTAGCCAGAACGGGAATCAAGGCCGACAGGCTCAGAAGCGGCGGAGCTTTCGCTGGGATCTGGGAGATACAGCCGCTCTTCCGAGGCATCGTACTCAAAGAGCTCCGCATAGCGCCCCCAGTCAACGGCTGTAGCAAACTGCCGCTCAGCTTCCTCGTGGGGAAAATGTTCGTCCCAGAGATCCAAGAAGAAGTCCGCCCGCATGGAGCGGCTGTTTTTTTCTTCCAGCGTCTGCAGGATGCTCTTGAAGACCGGCACCCGTGCCAAAAGCTGCTGTCGGAAGAGATCCTTGCTGCGCAAGATGGTGGTGTTGGCAAAGTCTTGGCCGATCTCGGTCAGTTGTACCACCCTGCCGCTTACCTCGGCAAAGCCCAACAGCACCGCCGCATCCAAAATCGGCAGCAAGTCATCCACCGCCAGTTGCAACCGCTCGGCCAGCTCGGCAATCTCTACCCGTGCCTGCGGCCATTCCACAATCAGCTCCAGCAAACCACTGATGCCGCCCACCCGCGCATGGGGCAGGGGCAGCGCGTAGGGAGAAGTTGCCCTACTGCTTACCGAAGTGGGGGCAGCCACCTCGCCGGTTACCGGGATCTCCGGATTGGTCATGATCTCGTAGATGTAGTCGACCAGGGACTTGAAGCGGGGATCCGTACGTTCGTGGGGCCGCGGCAGGTCGATTTTCACCTCTCCCCGGATCCGCCCCGGCTTGGATCCCAGGATCACCACCCGATCCGCCAAAAACACGGCCTCTTCGATGTTGTGGGTAACGATGAGAATGCTCTGGGAAGGGAAGGCCTGGGTGTTCCAGAGCTCGTCGATCTCCCCCCGCAGGTTCTCCGCCGTCAGCACGTCCAGAGCGCTGAAGGGCTCGTCCATAAACAGCACCTTGGGCTCTAGAACAAAGGCGCGGGCAAAGCCCACCCGCTGCTTCATGCCCCCCGAGAGTTCCTTGGGGTAGGCGTTCTCGAACCCATCCAGGCCCACCAGGTCGATGGCCTTGAGGGCCCTTTGCCGCCGGATCTCGCGCGGGATCCCTTGAGCCTGCAGCCCCAGCTCCACATTTTCCTGCACCGTCAGCCAGGGCAAGAGAGCAAAACTCTGAAACACCATGGCCACATCCGGGTTGGGGCCCCGCAGAGGACGTCCATTGCTCAACACTCGCCCTTCGCTAGGCGGGATCAGGCCCGCCATGATGCGCAGCAGGGTGCTTTTGCCGCTGCCGCTGCGGCCCAACAAAGCCAAAACTTCCCCTGCCCGCACTTGCAAATCTATCTGGCTTAAAACCGTAAACTCGCCCTTGCCCTCCGGCAAAGGAAAGCGCTTGTAGACCCTCTCAACTTCGATCAGAACCGGAGAAGCTGCAGAACTCATATCAGATAGCCTCAAAGATTAAAGGTGATATTTTTCTTCTGCCAATTGATACAACCGCCGCCAGAAAAGGCGATTGATGCCCACCACAAACAAGCTCATCATGCCAATGCCCAAAGCAATGCGGGGCCAATCTCCCACCGCCGTTGCCTCAGCGATATAGGTGCCCAATCCCGTAGCCTTGAGAGTGGTGGATCCCCAGGCCACGATCTCCGAGACAATGCTAGCGTTCCAAGCGCCGCCGCTGGCCGTGATCCCCCCGGTAACCCAGGCAGAAAAGATCCCCGGAATAATCAGCTTTTGCCAGAGCTGCCATCCCCGCAAGCCCACATCCACGGCCATCTCGCGCAAATCTGTGGGAATGCTCTGGGCACCGGCAATGGAGTTAAAGAGAATGTACCACTGCGCTCCCAACGACATCAGCAAAATGCTGCCCCACTCAATGCTAATTTGGGTGCGGATGAAAAACAGCGTGGCAAATGGAAAGAGGAAATTGGCCGGAAAAGCTGCCAGAAATTGCACCACCGGCTGCAGCAACTTTGCCAGGCGTGGATTAAAGCCGATGGCCACTCCGATCGGCGTCCAGATCACGGTGGCGAAAACCAACAGCACGCTGACCCGCAGCAGGGTGAGGATCCCCAGCCCAAAGGTCAGCAGCACCTCCCCGAAACCCACGGTGGTGGACACAAAATGAACAATCCAAATCCCGATCCCGCCAATGGCCAGCCAAGAGAGCTGAGTCAACAGCCGCTCGCGGCGTCGCTCCGCCTCGGGATCGGGTGGATCCCCCCAGCGCGGGCGAGTTAAATAGGACAACAGCCGATCCGCCAATTCTCGGAAGGGAGCCAGCCAATTGCCCAGCAACCGCGGGATCCGTGCTGTGGTTAGCAGATCATACAGCCACGACTCCGGGGCAGCCGCACCGGCGCTCTGCTCCAGGCGAAACTTATCCGACCAGGCCACCAGAGGCCGCCAGAAGAGCTGATCCACCAGCAGGATCACCACCGCCATGGTCAAAAGCGCCCAGCCCAACTTGGGCAGATCTTCAGCTTGAATGGCGGCTTCCACATAGGATCCCAGGCCGGGCAGGGTGTACTCCTGGTTAAGCACGCTGATGGCCTCGCTGGCGGCCACAAAGAACCATCCCCCGCCAAAACTCATCATGGCGTTCCAGATGAGGCCCACCATCGCCGCCGGCACTTCCAACTGGATGAAGCGCTGCCAGCCCGACAAGCGGTAGAGGGTAGCCGCTTCCACCAGCTCCTGCGGCAGGGTGCGCAAGGATTGGTAAAAGGAAAAAGTCATGTTCCAAACCTGGCTGGTGAAGATGGCGAAGATAGAAGCCGCCTCCAGACCCAGCAGGCTGCCCGGAAAAAGTGCGATGAAGCCGGTAACGGTAATGGAGAGAAACCCCAACACCGGCACCGATTGCAGGATGTCCAACAAAGGGATCAAAATTCGCTCCGCCCAGCGGCTTTTGGCGGCGATATACCCGTAGATCAGGGTAAAAAGGGTGGAAAAGAAGAGGGCGATGAACATGCGCAAGGTGGAGCGGGCGGCGTAGTAGGGCAGGTTGCGCGGATCCAAGTCGATCTGAGGCACCACCGCCGGCGGCTGAAACTGCTCAAAAGCCCCCGTCCCCACCTGCGCCACCAAGGCCAGGAGAACCAACGTGCCCAGAATAATAGCCCCATCAGCAGCCCCAGCCGGCAGCCGACGGAGCACCTCCGGAGAAGGAAAAGTCCTCATGTCCCCTGAATAGGCCTGGGATCCGCGCTCAGTGTACACTGTTTGCGGTTAAGTTAAAAAGGGGTTCGAGCTGGAGGATCCGGCCTGCTATTCTTCCTCCGGCAACTCGGGAGGAGGTTCATTCCACCTGGGATCGTCGAGGATAGCTTTTTTGGTTTCTTTGAGCTGTTTCCACAGTTGTTTAATTTGGCGATAGGCCTCTTCCGGGGTAATCTTGCCCCCTGTTTCTAAGCCACAAATCAGCGACACCTTATTGCTAAATTCCTGGAGATTGGCATCGAAAATTAAGTTCTGCGGCTTCACCTCACCCCAGTAGGGATAGCGAGGGGAAATAAATTCATCCTTGTTGTGAGGAGGGTTTGACTCTGTCATGTCGCAACCACACGGTGAAAGGCCTATTACAACGAGGTCAATATCAGAAGCGCAGTCAAGACAAATTCGTATCCAGGAATGGAGGCTATAGACGTTTTTTCTTGACCGGCTTAGCTGGTTTGGGTGCTTTGGCGGGATCCGAGGGCGGATAGGGTTGAGCGGACTTTGGCTGTTGCCCGCGAGTGGGGGGGGGAGAGTGTTTCTTGAGTTTGGGGCGGGGAGTTGAACGCTTTGGGCGTGGCGGCGCTTTGAGCACAGGGCCGACAGGAGTTCCTGCCTCCACGTAGAGCAGGGATCCGCGGCGGCGCACCTGTAGATCCCAGAAGGTGCCCACTCCTTTGCCCGGCAAGGATCCGATCAGGCGCAGTTTAAAAGCCTGAGGCTTGGGAGCTGTTGCTGCAGGAGACGCAGTGCCCTTTGCCGTCTGGGCCCGCTGAGGGGAAGAGCTGGCGGAGTTCTTTTTGCTGGATTGACGGATTTTGACGATAATGAACCCTTTTTCCTGCGATTGGAAGACGACCTCGCCGCGAATGGAAAACCAGTCCGGCACCACCGTCGGACGGGATCCCTCTGGCAGGGTTTGCCCCATTTCTTCTGGGGCCCACACCCCCATCAACTGTACATGCAGATCTTGGCTCTTGTCGCGGGTGCGGGGATAGACCACCCACAAATAGTTGCGTTCTGGCTTCAGGTGCTTGCGCACCAGGCTCATTACCCGGCCTAGCAGTACCGCATTGAGATCTAAACCATCCGAGGTGCGCAAAATCCCGCGAGTGAAGTGGTTGGGCGAGGGAATGTACCGCCCCTCGATGAGGCCGATGGCCCGGTACTGCATCTCTTCCCCGGGCGGCGGGATGGGCTCTAGGCAAGGTCGCTCTCTTCCCATCGCTTTCTTCTGCTCTAGACTAGCGGCGGCGGCAGCAACAGGCAGGCCCCCACCAGAAGCTGACCCGACCTCTTGAGCTGATTCCCTGGGCTCGCTGGTTGAGGTGGGCCGGGGGGGCCGTACAATTCGGAGGGGAGGTCTCAGATCTGAGGACATCGTAACGGTTCCGTTGCAGTCAATCCAGGAGGTTTACCAGAATGCCTAGCGGTCGGCGACGACGCTCGTCTGGCAGTGCAAGACATCTGCTGTTGCCAAAACGGGGCTTACCTCTCCCTTTGACCCAAGACCCGCTCAACACACTACCGAGCCCCACAAGCTTTCCTCTTTTACTCCCGTCAGCAGACCCGCCCAGGGCCTGCGCCCAACCCATCGAGGTTCAGCAGTTGTCATCACTGTAGCTGAAGTCTAACCGATAGTAGCAACTGCTCCGGTTCAGGTTGCAGAATGTTGAGCTACAGAGCCGCACCCTTTCCTCGGCTTGCGCACGGCGGCCCAGGACGAAGCCAGCTATGCCAAGATCCCTCCCCTATCCCTTGTTGGGATCCGCCTCTACCCATGTCTGAGGGGTGAAGCTGCCGTGGAGGCCGTAGGGAATGTGGTGCCGCAAGGGGATCCGCGCCACCGGGCCGGCTGCCAGGTTGGCAGCTTCTAGGATCACTACCTGCGAGCGCTGACTGGCGGCATCAAAGACCACTGTTACAATCCAGCCGGCTTCCTCCGCAGCGTCCTCAGGATCGGGGATGAATACCGGCTCTCCCACAAAGCCGCGCGGGGCAAAGCTGTATTGCTCACTGCGGCCTGTTGTCGTGTCTAGCCTAAGAATGGCCTGCAAGGGGGCGTTGGAACCGGGAGCATGGGTAGCCCCAATGTAGATATAGCGATGGGATCCCCCCATGCGGGCGGGGTGAATAGCCGGAAACTCCACCGAGCGATCAAGCAGGAGCTCCCGCTTAACCTTGCCCGTCTTGGGATCCAGCTCAAACCGCCACAGCTTGCCGGCTGGCACCTGGGCAAAGTCAATTTGCAAGTAGTCAGCCCCCGGCTCCAGGGCAGGGTAGGTTTCGTAGAGAACGGCATCGACCACCACCTGATCCCCAACGTCGTAGCCGTTAACAAAATGAAAGACAAACCCTGGCTCCGTTTGCAGTTGCAGCGGCTCGCCCTGTTGGGGAAATAGCCAGATGCGGGTGGGCTCTCCTTTTTTTAAGGTCAAGCAGGTGCCTGCCGGCTGCCAGCCCAACACATAGGGCAAGGGGTTAAAGGCCACCGGGTTCTGGAAGAAGATCCAGTAGCGGGGAGTCCAGACAAAGTCGTGCAGAAAGGCAAAGCTGGGCAGGCGGTAGTCCCGCTTTTCCACCAGCCGTCCTTGGGCGTCGACGCGGTAAAACACCAGTATGGAGGGGGGCCCTGTCTGCACCCCAAAGGCCATGAGATCCCCCGTGGCTGGATCCCGGCGGGGATGAGCCGTAAAAGGCTGGTTGGGGGCAAGGGCACCGGCAAAGGTTTCGATCCCTTCGGTGGCCAAGGTGGCCGGGTTCAGCCGATAGGGGGCGCTGGCCTCCCAAAGCGCTAGCAGCTTGCCGCCTTGGTAGATGACGTTGGTGTTGGCGGGATTTTTGAAGCGCAGATCGAGGAAATTGGCCCACCAGCCCCCCGGCTTCTGGGTGCCGAACACGCCGCGGTAGAGCACCCGTCCCGCCTTCTCCTCTGCCTCAAACTCGGGAGTGCGCACAAACCGGTTGCGGAAATGCACCCGCCCGCCTACAAAGGTGATGGCACACACCATACCGTCGCCGTCGAAGGGATGGCCATAGCGCTGGGATCCCGCCTCCAGCTTGCCGGGCCCATTGCGAAATAGGGTTCCCTGCAGCCTCTCAGGGATCCGTCCCTCGATCTCTGTCACCCAATAGTCGTACTCGTGGGACAAAGAGCGGTAGCCCAACTGCCAGTCGGTGGTGCTGTAGGAGCGGGAAGCAACGCTGACCATGGCCAGTCTGCAAGCGACGCCTTCTATTGTTGCTTAAACTTTCGTAAAGTCGCCAGCCTTTCTCGATCCAGGTAGCGGGATCCCAAGATGGAGCTGCTCCAATTGAACTATGGTAGGAAATGCCCTAGCAGCCCTTGACAGGATGAACAGCGCTCATGTTTGATGCCCTCTCCGAGAAGTTGGAACTGGCCTGGAGAAAACTGCGCGGCCAGGACAAGATCACCGAAACCAACATTCAGGAAGCCCTGCGGGAGGTGCGGCGCGCCCTGTTGGACGCCGACGTCAACCTCCAGGTGGTGAAGCAGTTTATCGAGGACGTGCGGCAGGCCGCTCTGGGAGCTGAGGTCATCCTGGGGGTGACGCCAGACCAGCAGTTTATCAAGATCGTCCACGACGAGCTGGTGAAGGTGATGGGGGAGGCGAATGTGCCCATTGCCCAGGCGGAGCAGCCCCCCACCATTGTGCTCATGGTCGGCCTGCAGGGATCCGGCAAAACCACCACCTGTGCCAAGCTGGCTTTGTATTTGCGCAAGCAGGGCAAAAGGCCACTCCTGGTGGCCGGCGACATCTATCGTCCGGCGGCCATCGACCAGCTCAAGACCCTGGGCCAGCAGATTCAGATTCCTGTCTTCGACCTGGGCAAGACGGATCCCGTCGAGATCGCCCGCCAGGGAGTGGCAGCCGCGCGGGAACAGGGCTACGACTACGTTATCTTGGATACCGCCGGTCGCCTGCAGATTGACCTGGAGATGATGGCGGAGCTGGAGCGGATCAAGGCGGCGGTGCAGCCCCACGAGATCCTGCTGGTGGTGGACGCCATGATTGGGCAGGAGGCCGCCAACCTCACCCAGGCCTTCCACGAGCGGCTGGGTCTTACCGGCGCCATCCTCACCAAGCTAGACGGCGATACCCGCGGCGGGGCAGCCCTCTCCATCCGCCAGGTGTCCGGCCAGCCCATCAAGTTCGTCGGCGTCGGCGAAAAGGTGGAGGCTTTGGATCCCTTTTATCCGGATCGCATGGCCTCCCGCATTTTGGGCATGGGAGACATCCTCAGCCTGGTGGAAAAAGCCCAGGAGGCAATTGACCTGGGAGATGCCGCCGCTATGGCGGAAAAGATGATGACCGCCCAGTTCGATTTCACCGATTTCCTCAAACAAATGCGCCTGATCAAGCGCATGGGATCCCTGGCCAGCTTGCTGCGGCTGATGCCGGGGATGGGGAAGATCAGCGAGGAGCAACTGCAAAAAGGACAAGACCAACTGGCCCGTGCCGAGGCCATGATCAACTCCATGACCCCCGAAGAGCGCCGCAACCCCGACCTCTTGGCCCGCAGCGTCAGCCGCAAGCGGCGGGTGGCCCTGGGCTCCGGCCACAAGCTGGAGGATGTCAGCCGCCTAGTGAGCGATTTTCAGCGCATGCGCGACATGATGCGCAGCATGAGCCTGGGCGGCCTTCCGGGGATGCCGGGTGGACGAGGCCCACTGCCGGTGGGCGGCCCCCAGTGGCGGGGACGTTCTGCAGCGCCGCCGCGACAGCAGCCCAGCCGCAAGCCGGGCAAAGGTGGGGGCAAAAAGGGAGGCGGCAGCCGCGGGTTTGGCAGCCATTGAGAGCGGCCCATGCCCTTCCATGTTGTTTTGGTAGCTCCGGAGATCCCAGCCAACACGGGGAACATTGCCCGCACCTGTGCAGCTACCCGCACGCCCCTCCACCTGGTGGATCCCTTGGGGTTTCGCCTCTCGGATCGCTACCTCAGGCGGGCAGGGCTGGACTATTGGGAGCACGTCCAACTGCATCGCTATCCCTCTTGGTCTGCTCTGGTGCAAGCCCATCCCGAGGCGCGGTTCTGGTGCTTTAGCGTGCGGGGCAAGGCCCTCTACACCGAGGTGGCCTATCAGCCCGGAGACTGGCTGGTGTTCGGCAGCGAAAGCTGCGGCCTGGATCCCATGTTCTTGGAAACTTACCCGAGCGTGCGGATCCCCTTGAGCGGGCCGGTGCGCAGCCTCAATCTCAGCAATGCGGTGGCGATCGCCCTCTTTGAAGCGTTGCGTCAACAGGGATTTTCCACCCAATGAGGCGAAGGCTGGCCGGACAAGGCGATGGGCGGCAAACTAACGGTGGTATCTATACAGGGGTGGCAGTGGAAGACAGGTCTGGGGCCGGTTTGGGCCAGCAACCTTTGCAGACCCGACAGAGGAGCCGGCAACTTGCCCAACGGCAGCGGGGCAGACCTGCTTGGCCCCCTTGGCCGCCCAGCCACTGGCCCCAGGGATCCCGGCTGGCGTGGCTTTTGGGGGAGCGGATCCCGACAGCCCGGCAACTGAACTTTCGCGTCGGGGCGGTGGGCCTCGTTCTGGCTGGTGCTCTAATGGGGGTGGGGGCACGTTTGGTCTATTTACAACACCACCAGGGCCCGCTCTTACAACAGCGGGCTGAGGCCCAGCAACGAGCCCAACTCCGACCCTTCCTCCCCCGCCGCTCGATTGTGGATCGCCACTCCGTAGCTCGGCAGCAGGCGGAGCTGTTGGCTGTAGATCGCCCTGTCTATACCCTTTGGGCCCACCCTCGCCTCTTCGGCAAGCGTACCCCCCAGGAGATTGCCACTGCTCTGGCCCCTCTGCTGCGGCGGCCAGTTGAGCAATTGACTCAGCAGTTGTCGGCCACTCACGCGGTACGGCTGGAGCGCTGGCTGTCGCCGGAAGTGGCGGCTCAAATTCAGGCTTTGTACCTGGACGGCCTGGAACTGGTGAGCGAGCGGCAGCGGGTCTATCCCCAGAAGGAAATGGCCGCCGAAGTGGTGGGCTATGTGGATCTGGATCACCGCGGCCAAGCGGGGCTGGAGTACTCTCAACAGGTCTTGCTGGAGCGGACGGTTCAGCCTGTCACCCTTCCCCGCGATGGCTACGGCCAGTTGTTGGCGGCCGAAGTGCCGGAAGGACTGTTGCAATCCCAGGAGACGGTGCTGCAACTCACCCTGGATATGCGGCTGCAGCGGGCTGCCCGCGCCGCCCTGAAAACGCAACTGGAACGGTTTCAAGCCCTACGGGGCACCGTGATCGTCCTGCAACCTCACACGGGAGAGATCCTGGCCCTGGTGAGCGAGCCCACCTACGATCCCAACCGCTACTTCGAGTATGACCCTGCCCTCTTTCGCAACTGGGCCGTTACGGATTTGTACGAGCCGGGATCCACCTTTAAGCCCATCAACATCGCCATTGGGCTGGATGCCGGCGCCTTCACGGCCAACGAACGGGTCTACGACGAGGGACAGATCTGGATTGGCCGCTGGCCTATCCAAAACTACGACTACCGGCAGCGGGGAGGCCATGGCTGGATGAGCGTCACCGATATCCTGCGCCAGTCGAGCAATGTAGGCATGGTCCATCTGATGCGCAAGCTGGATCCCCGCCAGTATTACAATGCCCTGCTGCGGTTGGGATTTAACGAGCCCAGCGGCGTGGATTTGCCCTTTGAACCGGCCAGCCGCCTGAAACCCCTGCGGCAATTCGTAACCGTGCCGGTGGAGCGGGCCACCGTTGCTTTTGGCCAGGGTCTGGCCCTGACCCCCCTGCAGTTGGCCGCCATGCATTGCATCATTGCCAACGGCGGGCTGAAAGTGCGGCCCCACGTGGTGCGCGGTCTGGTTGAAAAGGATACCGACACCCTGGTTTGGGGATCCCCCCAACCCCAGCCGGTACGGGTGTTGTCGGAGCAGGCCACCCTGGCGGTGCGCATCCAAATGCGGGACGTGGTGGATTTTGGCACCGGGCAATCGGCCAAGATTGAGGGATATGAAATCGGCGGCAAAACAGGCACGGCCCAGAAAGCAGGGCCGCAGGGAGGCTATCTGCCCGGCAAGCGCATCACCAGTTTTGTGGCCTATTTCCCCGCCCTTCGCCCCCAGTACGTGATCTTGGCCGTGATCGACGAGCCGCGGGGAGAAGATGCCTTTGGATCGACAACGGCGGCTCCTGTGGTTCGCTCGGTTATCCAGGAGATCATCACCCTGGAAGGGATCCGCCCCAACTCCACCTAGCCTCTGGCCCCCGGGCGAAAGCTGGGATCAGGACTGGCTGCCCTCGGCATCCGACTTCGCTGCCACCCGCCAGCTTAGTTTAGCGTTGAGATAAAAGTTCCAAAATACAACAATGCCAATTGCAATCAAGTTAGCCAACAGATAGTGAATGCCCAGGCGCTCACTCAGCAAGATCAACAACGAAGAGTTGAGCAGCAAGCCGATCAGGCAAATGACATTAAACTTAACCAATCGCTTCAGACGATTCCAGAGGCCTGGCTGTAGCCGAGTGACATGGCGAAAGGTCCACAGGTCGTTCCAGAGGAAGTTGTTGAGAATGGCCACCTCAGAGGCGATGAGTTTGCTGATAGCCAGATCCCACCCTAAGTTGTTGGGATCGTGCAACAGATACAGCAACGTCATATCCACAAACGTGCCGGATAGGCCGACCGTGCTAAAGCGCAAAAAGGATCCCATCTGGCCTAGGGAGAAGCGAAGAGCAATAAGGTGGTGGAGATACTGGAGGCAGGTTTGCAGTTGGATTTTGCTCTCGCCGTTTTGGCGCTCCTGGAAGATATAGCCGACCTCGGCTATGGTCTTCACCCGGCCCCGCGCCAGCACCTCGATCAAGAGCTTGTAGCCCTTGGGGCTGAGCGGGATCCCGGCAATGGCTTGGCGTCTAACCAGAAACAACCCGCTGAGCGGATCCAACACCCGCCTGAAAACCCCCGGCAGCAAAACCAGCCCAATAGCCTGGGCTCCCCGGGAGACGAGGCGCCGGCCCAGGTTCCAGTGGCTCACTCCTCCCGACTCCGCGTAGCGGCTGCCCACCACCAGGTCTGCCCCTTGCTGAATAGGGGGCCACAACTTGAGGATGATCTCTGGCGGATGCTGCAAGTCTCCATCCATCACCCCCAGCACCTCGCCGCGGGCAACTTGCCATCCCCGTAACACGGCGGTAGCCAGGCCCCGTTCGTGTTGGCGGCAGATAACCTGCAGTTGGGGGAATTCCTCTTGTAGTTCTTGGGCCACTTTGGCCGTGCAATCCGGGCTGTTGTCATCTACCACAATCAGCTCGTAGGCTCCTGGCAGAATTGCGTCCAGGTGGGCACACAACTGCCGGATTAGGCTGCCAATGCTGGAGGCCTCGTTGTAGGTGGGGATAACCAGCGAAAGTTGGACAGGGCTAGGCCGGGAAAGAGGCGGGATCTGAATAGGGACTGCCGAAACTTTGGGAGGGTTGGAGGAAGCAGGAGCTGCATAAGGCATTCAGCAGGCCATCCAAAAACGATGGTAAAGGATCCTGAGCATAGAGCTTGAGTGCGGGTCAAGCTGAAACCTTGGAGCTGTTTCGCTTCGCAACAGCGCCACGCGCCACCGGCGCAAATGATCCCCTATCGTACCGATGGATGAGCTCTAGAACTAGACTTTTCTCTCCCTACCCAGCTCGCCGAGGCTAGGGGGATCCTGTCGAAGGAGTCATCAACACAGGCATCTCGGCCTGGGCAGAGTCGGGCTCAGGCAAGGGTGGGGCAGGGGCAGGACTGGGGTAGGGAATGCGCTCGTGGTTGGACTCTCGCCAAACTTCCACAAAAGCCTCGGCCACTATCTCCAGATCCTCCAGCGTCAGGCCGCTATCGACCAGTTGGCCATCTTGCCAACGGGCCTGGGCAATTTTGCGGACAACAGCCTTGGCCCGCTCAACCACCTCAGGGCCAAAGCCGTCGCTCAGGGTCATGCTGCGCAGGGCCGCCTCACAAGCATCGGCAAGCATTACCACCCCTGTCTCCTTGCTCTGGGGGATGGGGCCATCGTAGCGGAACAGCTCCTCGGGCACCGGCTGATCCCCGGCTTTCAGCCGAGCCTGGTGGTAGAAATAGGCGATCAAAATTGTTCCCTGGTGTTCGGGAATGAAGGCCCGCACAGCGGTGGGCAACTTGTACTGCTTGGCCAGGCGCAGTCCATCGCTGACGTGGGCCTTGATGATCTGGGCGCTGCGGTAGGGATCGTCCAGTTGCGTATGAGGGTTGAGGCCGCCCATCTGGTTTTCGATGAAGTAGCGGGCCTGCAGCATTTTGCCGATGTCATGGTAGAGGGTGCCGGTGCGCACCAACTCCACGTTGAGGTTCAGCTTCTGGGCAGCTCGTTCCGCCAAGGTGGCTACAAACAGGGTGTGCTGGAAGGTGCCGGGGGCTTCTGCCGCCAGCCGCCGCAGCAGGGTGCGGTTGGGGTTGCTCAACTCGATGAGGCGAATGGGGGTGGCTAGGTCGAACAAGCGCTCCAGGTAGGGGCTGGCTCCCAGCGCCACAATGCTCCACCCCAGCGTGATCCCTCCCCCCAAGGCCATCGCCAATAGGTCGATGCCGCCAGTTGTGGTCAAGCTAACAGCCGCATAGGTGAGCATCTGCACCGCCGCCGCCCCTCCTCCCAACAAGGCCAGCTCTTCCCGAGAGCGGGAGCGCCCGGCCAGGGCGCAGGCCACCACACTGCCGGAAAGCAAGGGTGCGAAGGTGAGCAGATTGGCAGAGGAGACCAACGGCAAAAGTAACGCCTGGCCCACCACCACCACCAGGCCCAGCCCTGCCCCGTAAAAACTGCCCAGCAACAGCCCCACCGCCGGCAAGGAGCTGAACTCCAGCTTGAACAAAGTTGCCACAAGCGGAGCAGTCAGGGAAACCATCAGGATCAACACCCGATCCCGGCGGCGCAATCCCGGCTGCAAGCGTTGCTGCAAGGGGACGAAAATGGCCAAGCCCAAGCCCATAACGCCAGCCACCCCCACCAGGCCCCAGACGTTGATCCTGCGCTGGGTAAAACCAAAGTGATCCAAAATCAAAAAGATCTCGGGGGTGATGATCTGATCTGCTCGCACAATCACCTGGTTTTCCGCAACCGAGATCAGGACGGGCTCAACTTTTTCCAGCTCGGCGCGAATGCGCTGCTCGGTGCGCTGCGGATCCACCTCCAGATTGGGGATCAGCACCTGCTGCAGCCACTGATAGACCAGCCCCTGCAGCTCCTGCCGCTGGGCGGCACTGCCTGGAAAGGCCAGCTCGTCCAGTTGGGCTTGGATCCCTTCAGCGCGCACCTCGCGGGGCAGGCCATCCACAATGCCTATCTTCTGCAGGCGCTCCAAGACCCGCCGGCTCAGGCCCTGGAGCTGCTGCCACTCAGTCTCTGTTAAGTTGAGAACCGTGGCCGCGACAGGGGGGGTGAGCTGTTCCAGAGCCTCCAGAGCCGCCCGATAGCGCTGTTGTGCCGCCTCCACCTGGGCAATTAACTGGGTATAGGGATCCGTGGCCGCCGTCTGAGTGGCCGCCCCATCCAACCAGGCCCGCTGCCAAACCTCGACCAGCTCTTGCCGGGCCCGCTGCTCTGGAAAAAGCGGCTCCAGACGTCCAGCAACCTCTTCCGACAGAGAGTGAGTGGCTGCACGGGTGCGGATGGCCTCTTGTCGGACACGAGCCTGAAGGAGTTCCCACTCTTCTGGGGCAAGCTGGCGCAGGTAGATCTGCGTTGGCAGAGATAGCAATTGGACAGAAACATAGGGCAGAGAACCTGCCTCTTGTCGGATGGCCTCCACCGCTGCCAGGAGAGCCTCCAGATTTTGCCGCATGCTCTCGTTGGCGGTGCTGTCGATTTTGAGGGCTTGCACCACGCGCCGTCGCGCCTCGGCCTGCCGGGCCTGGGTAGCCTCCACATCTTCGATCTCTGCCGCAGCAGGAGCGAGGAAGGTTTGCGGGGAGCGGCTGCCGACGGTCAGTTGCGGCTCGTTGTAGTAGCGGATCCCGTGAACAGCAGTGAGGGAGAGAAGCGCTAGGGCATAGCCGGCAACCCGCTCCGGCAGGGGGGGCCTGCTCTTGCGAGGAGAGGCTGCCTGGCGTCGCCGAGTCCAGTGTTCCACGATGGGGCTGAGCAGGTTTTTCATGCGATTTGCCTGGCAGCGTCTTTCTCTTTTCTATCCCCTTTTGCCCCCCTAGCCCAGGAGATAGCCTAGTCGCCAATGGTAATCTGCCCAATCATGCCCGCTTCGGCGTGGCCGGGAATGGTACAGACCAAAGAATAAACTCCAGATTTCAGGGGAATAAACTGCCACTCCACTGCCGCACCTGGCTTCAGCTCCAGTTCTCGGATCTGGCCCTTGATTTCCACGCCGGCCACTTCCAACTTGCGAGTCCAAACGGCATCGGCAAAATCTTTGGCGCTGAAATAGTGCTTCAACTGGCTGGGGTTGCTCAAGTGCAAACGGTAGAGGTTGCCGTTGCGAAAAAAGAGCTCCTTGGGCACAAACACCAACTGGTTATCAGCAGTACCTAACTCGACAGCTTTGTCCTGGGGCGTTTGCCGCGACAGATCCCGCGCCCAGGCCGGATGCGGGATCCCGCCGATCGACATCCCCAGACAGAGGCTCAATATCAGGAGATAACGCAACCCACGCAACATAACCCCAACATGAAAACTCGGCCTGAAAACCCAAGATAGCAGTTCAAGCGGGAGTGAAGAGATCTGCGCCTTGGCAGAGCTGCACCGTCGGGACTGGCCCGCCCACTTCCAGTCGTTCCATCGCCACAGCGGCAACGTAGCCCTCGGCAACCCGCAGGGGCAGGGTCAGCCAGCAGGGATCCCCAGCCGCGGCCCTGGCTCCGGCCAGCCCCACGCCCATGGCTTTCAGGAGAGCCTCTTTCTGCGTCCACAGCTCCAGGAAAACCCTCTCCCGCTCTGCCGGTGGACAGGCCAACAGACGAGCCTGCTCGGCGGCGGAGAAATAGCGTCGGGCAATGCGTTGCCAGCGGGGCACGGGTCGGATCCGCTCCAAGTCCACGCCAATTCGACGCTGCAACGTCAAGCCGACCAGGATCCACTCGTGGGAGTGGCTGAGGTTGAACTGCAGCGGTAGGGGTGGATCCGGCCAATAGGGCTTGCCGGCGGCGGTGTAGCCGAGGGGGATCGCGCGGGGAGGGAGGCCGCTGTAGCGGCCAAGCAGGGTTCGCAACAGCAAACGACCACCCAGAAAGCGACGCCGATCCTCCATCCGCTGTAAACGCTCCGCGCGCTGCCGTTCCTCATGGGAAAGAAGGTCGAGCTGGGAGAGCAACTCCGCCAGCGGCGGCAAGACTTGTAGCCACAGGTGCACCTCCGACTTCGCCAGCAACAGTTGCAGGGATCCCGCCGGGGAAGCTGCCGTCTCGCCGAAGTTGGGTATGGACAGTCCTAGGGAATAAGGATGCGGTAACATGACCTTGAATTGGTGGGGTTGGCAACACCCCCTAAACAGTACACCCCTTCCTGCAGGCGCCCGCGAGGCTCGGCCCAACCTGATGTCCTCCTTCCAGTATCCACCCCGCCCAGACCGTGTCCGCGCCGCTCGTCAGCAGGCCATCCGCCAGGGGATCCTCTGGCTGTTGTTGGGATTCACGGCTGTGTTGTCAGGTTCTGCCGGTGCCTTCTTGGCCGTGATGCTGCCTCGTCAGGTGATTCCCACCTCCCTGACTGCCAAAGAACAGGAGGCCTTCCGACCGGATGCCCTGCGCGCTGCCGCTCTGGATCGATCCTTGCACATTCTCATCCTCGGCACCGACAACCCGGATCCCACCCTGCCTTCGTCCACAGAACGGGAGCGTCTCAACACCCGCACCGACACCATCCTCTTGGCCCGTTTTGATCCACAGGCGCAGCGGATCACTGTCCTATCCATCCCTCGCGATACCCGCGTGCGCTTGCCTGGCTTTGGTGTAACCAAGATCAATGCGGCCAACTTGGCAGGGGGCCCGGCGCTGGTGGCCCAGGTGGTCAGCACCTTGCTGGGCGGGATCCCGATTGACCGCTATGTTCGCCTCAATACCGAGGCCCTGGAAGCTTTGATTGACGCAGTGGGGGGTGTGGAGGTCTATGTGCCGGAGCCCATGCACTATGTGGATCACACGCAGCAGTTGTTTATTAACCTAGAGCCTGGCTGGCACCGCCTCAATGGCGAACAAGCCCATCACTTTGCCCGCTTCCGCCGCGACCACCTGGGCTTGGGGGATATCGGTCGGGTACAACGGCAACAGGAGCTGCTGCGGGCCCTGAGCCGGGAACTGCTCTCCCCTGCCGTCTGGCCGCGCATCCCGAAGGTTTTGCAGGTCGTCCGCACCCACCTAGAGACCAACCTCACCTGGGAAGAGGTTCTGAGCTTGGCCAAGTTCGTCCTCACCTCTGGGGACGATCGCATCGACCTGGTGCTGTTGCCGGGCCGCTTCAGCCAGCCGGGAGAGTTTGCCACCAGCTACTGGCTGCCAGATTTGGCCGGGATCCGCCGCCTGGCCGTGACCCACTTTGGCCTGGAGGCGGAAGTAGCTCCCATCTCGCCGCACCGCCTGCGCATAGCTGTGCAAAATGCTACCGGAAAGCCGGGGATGGCCCGCCGCGTGGTGCAAGAACTGGTTCGACAGGGCTATACCCAGGTTTTTGCCGTCGAAGACAGCCCCCAGGTGTTGCCGCAAACGGAGATCCTCGCCCAAAGCGGGGATCGGGAAGGAGCCAAGCAGGTTCGCGCTGCCCTTGGCCTGGGAGAGCTGCGGGTGGAATCCACCGGCGTTCTCAACTCCGACATCACCATTCGCGTTGGGCAAGATTGGGCCCACCAGCTTACCCTTGATATCGACCAGGCCCAGAGTCCGGCCAGAGGGGCTCAGCTCTAGAGCCGGTTCGGTTGCGGGTGCGGATTTCTGGAAAAAGTTCAGCTTGTCGGGGCCTTTGCTACCTCTGTAGATTGGCACTGAGCTTGTTGAAGTGCCGAGCCATCTATGACTGTGCTGGAACAGGGATCCATCACCATCCACACCGAGAACATTTTCCCCATCATCAAGCAGTCTCTCTATTCGGATCGGGAGATTTTTTTGCGGGAGCTGATCTCCAATGCTGCCGATGCCATTGCCAAGCTCAAGATGGCCAAACTGGCCGGCGAAGTGGCGGATCCCCCGGAGCCGGAGATCGTGATCGCGCTCAACAAAGAGGCCAAGACCCTCTCGGTCAGCGACACCGGCATCGGTATGACTGCCGAAGAGGTAAAAAAGTACATCAACCAGGTGGCCTTTTCCAGCGCTGAGGAGTTCCTTCAAAAGTACAAAGGCAAAGACGCAGAACAGGCGATCATCGGCCACTTTGGCCTGGGATTCTATTCCTCTTTTATGGTGGCGCAGCGGGTGGAGATCGACACCCTTTCCTATCAGCCCGGCAG
Source organism: Synechococcus sp. B60.1 (assembly GCF_047462555.1). NCBI lineage: Bacteria > Bacillati > Cyanobacteriota > Cyanophyceae > Synechococcales > Synechococcaceae > Synechococcus > Synechococcus sp. B60.1. Next base: position 9,694 of record NZ_JANSJN010000023.1, on the reverse strand, counting down.
CACGCCTGTGCAGTGGTCTTGCGACGGCAGCCCAACTTTTACCCTTTCCGATTCGCAGCGCTCCGCCATCGGCACCACCGTCACCCTTTACCTCAGCCCGGATAGCGAGGAGTATCTGGAGCCAAGCCGCATCCGCGAATTGGTGCGCAAATACTGCGACTTCATTCCCGTCCCTATTAAACTCAACGGAGAAGTCATCAATCGCCAGAAGCCCCTCTGGAAGATTCCTCCCTCTGAGCTCAAGGATGAGGATTACCTAGAGTTTTACCGCTACCTCTATCCCTTCCAAGAGGATCCCCACTTCTGGGTACACATCAACACGGATTATCCCTTCATCGTGCAAGGGATCCTCTACTTCCCCAAGTTGCGCCCGGATATCGATCCCACCAAGGGCCAGGTCAAGCTATTTTGCAACCAGGTTTTTGTCCAGGATAACTGCGAAGAAGTCATTCCCAAATTCCTCCTGCCTCTGCGCGGTGCCATCGACAGCCCAGATATTCCCCTCAACGTCTCCCGCAGCTTCCTGCAAAATGATCGCACCGTCAGGCGCATCGGGGATCACATCGCCAAAAAGGTGGCGGATCGCCTCAACGAGCTTTACAAAGAAGACTACGAAAAATATGTCAAGGTCTGGCCCGATATCAGCCTCTTCATGAAATTTGGGGCGATGAACAACGACAAGTTCTTCGCCCAGATTAAAGACATTCTCATTTTCCGAGTGGCCGGATCCCCTGCCGATAAACCGGAGTACGTGACCCTCAAAGCATACCTGGAGCGCACGCGGGAAAAGCAAAACAAGCGGGTTTACTACGCCACCGACGAAGCGGCCCAGAGCGCCTACATCGACCTGCACCGCTCCCAGGGCCTGGAGGTCATCATGCTGGATAGCTGGATCGACAGCCATTTCAGCAGCTTCCTGGAGCGGGAGTATCGGGAAGAAGGGATCCAATTTAAGCGGGTGGATTCCGAGCTGGACGAGACGCTGATCCAGAAAGACAAAGCTGCCGATCTCGTCGATCCCATCACACAAAAAACCCGCAGCGAAAAGCTGGTGGATCTGTTCCGTCAGGCTTTGGGCAAAGAGAAGCTGCAGATCAAAGCCGAGGCCCTCAAGTCTGAGTCGGTTCCGGCCATGATCCTGCTGCCGGAGGCGCTGCGGCGCCTGCAGGAGCTCAATGCCATCCTGCAACAAAAGCCCATAGAGTTTCTGGAAGAACACACCCTAGTTCTCAACACCGCCCACCCCTTGATCCAAAACCTGCAGGCTCTGGCCGAGGAGGGGCGGGATCCAGAGCTGGTCAACCTCATCTGCAATCACATCTACGATCTGGCGCTGATTACCCAGAAAAGCTTTGACCCGTCAGCCGCACGGGCCTTTGTGCAGCGCTCCAACGAGGTGCTCACCCGTCTAACCCGCCGTCAGTAGGCGGCACTCTCCAAAGTTACCCCCGGCTGCAGCGCCTCTGCTCCACCGGGCAGAGAGGGACGGGAGGCCGCTCCATTATTGCCAGCCCTGTCACTCCCTTGCAACAGGGGAGCTACTTGGCGCATCAGGGTGGCCATCTCCAGGGCACTCATGGCGTATTCCCAGCCTTTGTTGTTCTTGATCCCGGCCCGCTCCAGCGCCTGCTGCAGAGTATCGGCAGTGAGGATCCCGAAAATGACTGGCACGCCGGTGCGAAAACTCGCTGCCGCGATCCCCTTGGTCACCTCTGCTGCCACATAGTCAAAGTGAGGGGTTTGGCCGCGAATCACCGCCCCCAAGCAGATGATGGCATCGTAACGGCGGGACTGGGCCAGTTGGTGGGCTACCACAGGCACCTCAAAGCTGCCGGGCACCCAGTAATAGTCCACCTGCTGGCTCTCCGAGCTGACATCGATGCCATGCCGCTTCAGGGCATCCTGGCACCCCTCCAACAATTTGCCGGCAATCAAATCGTTAAACCGACTGATAACAATGGCCAGACGCAGATCCCCCGTCTGAACAAA
>NZ_JANSJN010000023.1:0-7605 GCF_047462555.1 Synechococcus sp. B60.1 | reverse complement strand
TCCAACAATTTGCCGGCAATCAAATCGTTAAACCGACTGATAACAATGGCCAGACGCAGATCCCCCGTCTGAACAAAGTTGCCCTCGTAAACTGCCATCTACACTGCTCCAGACCTGAAAGACAAGCGGGTCGACCAACACGGCAAAACCGCGCTTTCCCATCCTAGTTCACTCCCCTACCTCAAGCTCCGTCAAAGGACGGGGGACAGGGGTTTGCCTTTCCCCGGGGAGATCTCGCCAAAACGCATAGATCAGGGCTTATGATTTAGTAGTGAACCTTTAGTTTTTCCTAATTGTCCATGAAGGCCATTACCTTGCACCAACTGCAAATCTTCGAGGTTGCTGCCCGTCATCTCAGCTTCACCCGTGCCGCTGAGGAGCTTTACCTGACCCAGCCCACGATTTCCATGCAGATCAAGCAATTGAGCAAATCGGTGGGGTTGCCGCTGTTTGAACAGGTGGGCAAGCGGCTCTATCTCACAGAGGCGGGGCAAGCTTTGTACCAGACTTGCCAAAAAATCTTTGAGCAGTTGAACCAATTTGAGATGACCCTCGCCGACCTGAAGGGGTTAAAACAGGGACGGCTGAGCATTGGGGTTGTCACCACTGCTAAGTACTTTATTCCTCGCCTGCTGGGGCTATTTTGTCAGCAGTACCCCGGCATCGATGTATCCCTCAAGGTGCTGAACCGGCAGCAGGTTCTGGAGGGGCTAAGCAACAACATGGATGATCTCTATGTAATGGGGATGCCGCCGGAAGATTTGGATGTAGTGGCGCAACCCTTTCTGGAAAATCCCTTGGTGGTGATGGCTCCTATTCACCATCCTTTGGTGGGCCAGAAGCGGATCCCCCTGGCCCGTATTGCTCAAGAGCCCTTCTTGGCCCGCGAGCCCGGCTCCGGCACCCGCATGGCAGTGGAGCGGCTCTTCGACAAACATAACCTCAAGCTCAACATCCGCATGGAGATAGGCAGTAGCGAAGCCATTCGCCAGGGCATCATTGGCGGGCTGGGCATTTCGGTTTTGTCTCAGCATGTGTTGGCTCTGGGGGATTGGCAACACCATTTGGCCATTTTGGATGTGGAAGAGTTTCCCATCCGTGGATTTTGGCATTTGGTCTATTTGCGCTCCAAGCGCCTCTCGGTGGTAGCCAAAGCTTTTGCCGATTTCCTGCTTTCTCAAGTTTCTCAAATGGATCTGGATCTTCCTCCTAAAGAGCTGCACAGAGCCAACTCAAATCCCAATCCAGATTGGCTTTCTGGCAAAGGGGATAGACTGCAGCCGCCAGCTCTTGTTTCAACCCCTGGAGGCTCCGAATATCATGGGTAAAAAAGACCTGTAAAAATGCCAAATAGGCCCGTGCCCAATCGTCTTCGGGATCCAGCTCGACAATCCGCTGAAAATGCTGCTGGGCTGCTTCTGGCTGCAGCAGCGCCACCTCCATTAGGCCCAGTTCGTAGTGGCTTTGAATTTGGCGCTCGATTTGGCCTTGGTCAGCAGCCTGTTGCTGTTCTCCCTCCAGAAGCTGGCGTGTCAGGATGCGATCCGGGTCGGTTGCGAAAGTGGCATACTGCAAAGTTGTCCAGGCGTTGAGGTAGAGGGAGAGCGCCTCCAGATCCCCAGCCGCAGCCGCCCTAGCTGCCTGTCGCAGGGGAAAGAGGAGATCTCCTGGCGGGATAAGGGATCCCTTTTCCCTACCAGGAGACCCACGCCAGTGCTGTCTTAGCGACCGGCGCATTCCTTTGGGGGGTTGCCACTCCAGGTGGAGGATTCCTTCTTCTCCGGCAGACTCTGGCCAGAGGGGCAAGGTCAAAATTTCCTCTACCTGCCAATTGCTCCTGGTGCGGGGTTGCAGGCGGTTCTGACCCACCACCCAGGCCTGCTCCGCCAAGATCTGCTCCTGGGGATTTTCCAACCGCGCCCAGACTAGCGTTTGGGCCAAGTCCTGGGCCGGGCCCTGCCAGCGCAGCCGCCAGGCCGGGATCCCTTCCTCTGGGAAGACCTTGAGCTGCAGCAGCTCCACTTCCTCTACTGGAGCAGGCACCTCTTGCAGCACAACCCTGGGCGGGGTGGGGAAGTAGGTGTACAGCCGGCCCACCGCTTGTAGTTCAAAATGCTCTTGCTGCCAGTCCGGACTCTTGTCTAGGAGTTGCCGAATTTGCTCCTTAGCTGGACCGTAGGGGCCGACAATTCCCTGCTCCCCTGGCGCATCCACAAACCCATCCAGGAGCGCCAGCTCCAGCTCCGGCCAAGGGGTTTGCCCGGCACCGCGGAAGGTGATTGGCCAGCGCTGCAGAGCGGCCAGGTAGCTGAGCGTCTCGGACGAAATCAGCTCAGTGTTGGGAAGAACGCCCAGGGTGGTGGTCAAACCTGGCTGCACCAGGGATCCAATCCACCGCGTCAGCTCCTGCTGGGGGTGCTGCCCCTGCCAGCGCATTTGGATCCCTTTCCAGAGAGGGGCCACGCCAGGCGTGAGGGGCTGCCCCAGGTTGAGCAGGGCCAGGGATCCCAAGGCTAGGCTCAGGCCAACTCCCTGCCGCAGTGCCCTTTGCCCCCAGCGCGCCCCCAGCCACCGCCAGACTTTGTCCAGCCCACCCGCTGATAGGATGGCCAGCAGGGGCAACAGCGGCAGCGTAAAGCGCACATCCTTAATGGCTACCAGGGTGTAGAGCAAGTAGCCCGAGCCGTAGAGGCCCCAGAGGAGAGTCTCCCGCCGGCTTGGGGATCCCCAGAGCGAAAGCAGCGGCAAGGGGCACAAAAAAGGGCTCATCTGCAGGGGCAAAACGCGAAGGTAGGCCGTCCACCAGCAGAGGGATCCCGCTGGGCAGGTGACGTAGTAATGGGCAGTCTCGGCATAGGCCCAGCCGTTGCTGAAGACAAACAGCCAATTGGCTCCATACCAGGGCCAGCACAAGAGCAGCGTCACCCCCATCCCCAGCGCCAGGTGGGCCAGCCGCACCGGCCAAGGGAGCTTCACCCCCAGGGGCACAGCCAGCAGTGGCGGCAGCAAAAACAGCACCCCTGTCCACTTGGCCAGCAACACCGCCGCCACCCCCGCCCCCACCCCCATCGCCCCCCACCAGGACGGTTCCTCCCCGTAGGCCCAGAGCGCCCAAAAAGCCAGCGTCACCGCCACCAGCAGCGGCAGCTCCAACATGTAGACATGGGCCAGAGCCGCGATCCCTGGGTAAAGGACGAGCAGCGCTGCCGCCAACCAGCCCACTTCCTGGGAGTGGTAAATCCGCTGGCCCAGCCGCTGGGTTGCCAGGGTCAGGATCCCCAGCAACACCCAATTGAGCAACTGCCCATCGGCACGGCTAAAGGGGTGCAAAGCGGCCAACGGGATCCCCAGCCAATAGGCCAGAGGCGGGTAGCGCTGGTTTAAGTGCAAAAACTGCTGCCACCACACCCCTTCCCAGCGAAACCGCCGCAGGTGATCCCCAAATGCCTGGGCCTGCAACAGGTGCTGCGCCTCATCCCAGGCTGGCGGCAGGGGATCCGTCCAGTTCCAAACCAGCAACAGCAGTAGGGCCGCCATCCCCAGGCCCGCCCAGGCGGGGAGAAAGGGGATCCCCACCCCCCCTCTTGCTGCCGCTATCCGACTGGAGGTCGTCTTCATGGCCTTAGCCCTGTTTCCTAGCGCTACACTCAACTTGGGCTGCCCTTAGAGATCCTCGAGGCCGCGATATTCCCCCCCATGACCGTTCCACCCTCTGGCTCCACAGGTGTCTGGATCCTCCCCGACCAACTGCACCCCCAGCAAGCTGCCCTTGCCTCCCTCTCAACCCTACCTCCCCACCGCGTCCCCATCCTTTTTATCGAGTCCCACGCTTGGGCCAGCTCCCGCAACCATCACCAGCAGAAGTTGGTGCTGGTGTGGTCGGCCATGCGCCACTTTGCCCAAGAATTGCAACAGCGCGGCCACCCCGTTACCTATGTGGAAGCGGAGGACTCTGCTGAACCCCTGCAGGCTTGGGCCAGGCAATATCAATTACAACAAATCCGCCTCATGCAGCCTGCCGACATTCCTGTTCGAGCGGAGGTGGAAAAGCTGAGATCCGCCCTCCCCTGCCCGCTCTTGGTCGTGGAAAATAACCACTTCCTCTGGACAGCCTCCCAGTTTATCGACTGGGCCTCAGGCCGCAAGCGCCTGCTTCTGGAAGACTTTTACCGCCAAGGGCGCAGACGCTTCCGCCTCCTCATGGACGGCTCCCAACCCCTGGGGGGGCGCTGGAACTACGACCGGGAAAACCGGCAGCCTCCTCAGCCTGGCCGGCGCTACCCACCCCCTCTGAGGTTTCCTCCCGACGCCATCACGCAAGCGGTGATGGAGAAAGTGCGGCGACGTTACGGCCACCACTTTGGATCCCTAGAGGGCTTTGGCTGGGCAGTCACCCGCGCCCAAGCCCTGCAGGTGCTCGAAGACTTTATCCAGCACCGCCTGCCCCATTTCGGCCCCTGGCAAGATGCCATGCAAGCTGGGGAGGACTTCCTCTACCACTCCCTCCTTTCCCCCTACCTCAATCTAGGGCTTCTCACCCCCCAAGAAGTCCTCGCCGCCGCCGAACAGGCCTACCATCGCGGCGGGATCCCTCTTCCTTCCGCTGAAGGCTTCATCCGTCAGATCCTGGGCTGGCGGGAATACCTGCGCGGCTTCTACGAATACCAGATGCCCCAGGGCTATGCCCAGAAGAACTTCTTTGGCCACCACCGCCCCCTGCCGGACTTTTTTTGGACGGGCGAAACCGACATGGCCTGCCTACGGCACACCCTAGGGCAAATTCGCCGCCACGGCTACGCCCACCACATCCAGCGGCTGATGGTGCTCAGCAATTTTGCGCTCATCAGCGGCATCCAACCCCAGGCAGTGGAAGCGTGGTTTCACGACGTGTTCATCGACAGCTACGACTGGGTGATGCAGCCCAACGTCATCGGCATGGGCCTTTTTGCCGACCGGGGCATGCTTTCCACCAAACCCTACGCCGCCTCTGCCCAGTACATCCGCAGAATGAGTGACTACTGCCGCCATTGCCGCTACAATCCCAGCGAAAAGGTTGGCGAACGCGCCTGTCCCTTTAATACCTTCTACTGGGATTTCCTCTTGCGCCACCGCTCCCTCTTGACCCCCCTAGGGAGGATGAAATGGGTATTGGCCCACTTGGATCGCTTGCAGCCGGAGCTAAAAGCCCAAATCCAAGCGCAAGCTGCTGCTTGGTGGGATCCCTGGCCTAGGAGCAACTCCCTGGGCCAGCCGTCTGGCTAAAATTGGAGCACCTTCCCTTTCTGTGCTACTTGGTTCAAGGAGCCCACGTCATGAAATGTCCCCGCTGCGGCAAGCAAGAAATTCGCGTTTTAGAGTCCCGTTCGGCAGAAGGTGGCCAAAGCGTGCGGCGGCGGCGGGAATGCATGTCCTGTGGCTACCGCTTCACCACCTACGAGCGCATTGAATTCATGCCCATCATGGTCATTAAACGGGATGGATCCCGGGAGAGTTTTAACCGCAACAAGATCCTCCAAGGGGTGATGCACGCCTGCCAAAAAACCCAAGTTAGCGTCAAGCAGATGGAGGAGTTGGTCAACGAAATCGAAGAAAAACTGCAACTGGAAGACGTTCAAGAGGTAACTACCCTACGCATCGGCGAGATGGTACTGGAGCGCCTACAGCGCCTGAGCGAAGTTGCCTATGTGCGCTTTGCCTCCGTGTACCGCCAGTTCCAGGGTATAAAAGACTTTGTTACTGAACTGGAACAGTTGGAACGGTTGGAGGCCCCCCTCCGACGAGATCTGGAGCGGCCGTTGCGGAACTCTCCCCCTTCAGAGTCGGAATCCACAGCTTCTCCAGACTGGGTGGGGGGTATTCCCAAACTCCTCGATCAAAACGACGCCTCGAGCAATCTCTCGGGGATCCCAAAATAGCGCTTGCCGCCGAGAAAAACTGCCAGAAAAGGGCTCCCATCCAAACAGCTTAGCGGTATGCTTGGGTTAGCAATTGCCGCCTACACTAAGCATAGCGCTAGATATCCCCGGCTGGTCGGTGTTCAGCGCTACCGCTAGGTGAGCCTTGCGGCTTTGTCTGTTCAGGATCCCTTGCTGCCCACCTTCCTCAGTTTTTCATCCTTTCTTACGCGTCGATTCAATTTATGCAGTACGACTTTCGGGGTTCTAGCCCCTCTGGAGCTCGCAACGGCAACCCCAGTGGCTTGCCCGGCAACAACAGCTTTCGCACCCCTGCCTCACTAGAGACGGGGCCGGGGACAGTGCCCATCCAGGTGTATCAACAAGTGGCCGAAGAGCTGGAATCTGCCCGTCAGCAGGTGAGCCGCCTCTCTTCCGAAAATCAGCGCCTGCACGCTCTGCATCAACAGTTGTCTGGAGAAGTTACTGCCATCGCGCAAGAATTTCAGGGGCAATTGGGTCAGGCCTTGAAGCGCCTACAGCAAATCAGCATACGGCTTGCTGACACAAGCCAAGCCGCTGCTCCTGAAAGAGAGGCCGCTGCAGCCCCTTTTCGAGGGGATGGCCTGTCCTCAGAACCTGACCAAGCTTCTCCCCCCTATGATTTTTTGAATCGCCTCAAGCGACGCCAAGCTCGCAGCGAGGTTTCACCCTTCTCTAGCAACGTCTATCCAACTTCCTCTTACTCTGACTTTGCCGCTTCCTCTTTCGAGCCCCGATCTCAGCCCTCCACTCTACCCCCCCGTCCCCGTCAAGACACTCCTACTGAGCCTTCTTACCCCCGTGCCGGCTATCAGATTCCCTCCTTGGAAGAGTTGATGCAAAATATGGGTGGCGAGGTTCATTCCACCAGCGTCTACCAACGGGTGCGCGATCAACATCACGGATCCCAAGGCTCCGCTGTGCTGTGGATGGCCGCTGCAGTTCTTTTGGTAGTCGCCTCTTTCGGATTGGGCTTCGTAGCCGTACAGCCCTTTTTGCGCAACAACCCACCACCCTCTCCTGTGGAAGCACCCCAATAGTTCCGGAGGCGGAATTTCGTCTACCTACAGGACTTCCACAAGTTTCAGGTCCATTCTTCAAGCCGCAGCCCTAGGGCACTGGTTTTGCGCAAAAGCGATCCCAGCGGCTGATCAGAATAGGATCCTCTACTTTTGAGGAGAGTAAGACGCAATCTCCGCAGAACGTATTGCCACATAGAAGCTTGGTACCCCCCCACTTTAGTACGGGACGGAAAAGCCCGTAAGCAACTTTAGCTGCTCGTCAAGGGTATGCTTGCTGAGAAGGCGTACCGTTCCCAGGCGGGCACCCAATCATGGTGAAAGACTCGACTGGTAGCAAGCGTCTGGGAGATAATAACGTCTCAGCCAACCTACAAGGACTCCGTCCTGCTTACGCGAACAGAAAAGTAAGCGAAACCTTGAGGTTTTGCCACAAGGTTCTGTCTAGAGGCGTCTTGATAGCGCCTTTATGAGTTCGTTCTTGAACTGCGTAAGAATCCCCCGCCTTTATGCGGTGGGAGTATCAAACCCTACACCTGTAGAAACTGTAGAGCTACCCCTTGGGACAACAACCCCCCAAAAGTTGGGGGGTTGGGGTGGAGAGAAGAGCCTGGCACCGAGCTAGGTTACCGGAGGGTCACCCCTCAAGT
>NZ_JANSJN010000022.1:0-28684 GCF_047462555.1 Synechococcus sp. B60.1 | reverse complement strand
AGCAACTGGGGCAGAAGAAGAGACAAAAGCTCTGCTGCCAAGCGGGTGAGGAAACCCCACCCGCCTACGCGGTGGGGTAGTTCATGTGCGCTGTACATCCTCGGCCAGCCTTGACAGAGGCGGCAATCGGCTGCCCCGACTGGCTCCCCATTTCTGGAGATCCTCACCAAGGGAGAGCAGTAACCAACGACTGAGGTGCCAGAAAGTGATACTTGCGAGTTGCCGAGGGGATGCCCTAGGTGGGGGGAAACAGTCTTTGATGAACATCGCCGACAAAGGCTTCCACCGCTTCTCGGATTACCTCTCGCAGGTTGGCGTAGGCTTTGGCGAAGGGCGGGATCCGCTCACTGAGGCCGAGCAGGTCGTGGGTGACGAGAATTTGGCCGTCGCAGGCCGGGCCAGCCCCAATGCCCAGAGTCGGGATCCCGACTTGCTGGGTGATCTGGGCAGCCAATTCCGCCGGCATGTGTTCCAAAACCAGGGCAAAGGCCCCTGCCTGCTCTAGGCTTAGGGCTTCCTGGCGCAGCCGCTCTGCCTCTGAGGGGGTTTTTCCCTGCTGGCGATACCCCCCCAGTTGATGCTTGGCCTGTGGGGTAAGGCCGATGTGGCCCAAGACCGGGATCCCTCGCTGTACCAGAAAGGCCACCGTTTCCACCATGTCTGGGTAGCCCCCTTCTAGCTTCACCCCATTCACCCCTGCCTCCTTCATCAACCGTCCTGCCGAGAAGAGGGCCTGCTCTTTGCAGACTTGGTAGCTCAAGAAAGGCAAGTCGGCCACCAAAAAGGCTCGTTCTACACCGCGGCGCACTGCCTGGGCGTGGTGGATCATCTGTTCCAGCGTCAGGGGCAAGGTGCTGCTGTACCCCAAGCTGGTCATGGCTAGGCTGTCGCCTACCAAGATCAAGTCGATCCCGGCTCGATCCAAGATCTGCGCTGTGGCATAGTCGGTAGCGGTGAGGGCCACCAACGGTTGACCCGCCTGTTTCGCCTGGCGGAAGTGGTGAATGGAAAGGGCAGCCATACCTCTATGATCTCATTTCCCCTGCGGTTTCTGGCTGGGCCGTACCCCCCAAGAGCTTTGGCCCTGGGGTAATTGGCCAGGTTGCATCCGCCCCATTCCACGAGAGGGGATCCGGGCAGGATAGCCCGTTTGCCGCTAAGATGGTAAAGCCCTATGCAGACTGGAAGGGTGACAGAGTGGTTGATTGTGACGCTCTCGAAAAGCGTTGTGGCCGCAAGGTCACCGTGGGTTCGAATCCCACCCCTTCCGTCTTCGAGCAATCCAATGGCGCTCAACGCTGCCAACGCCTGGTAGGGTCAGCACCCGGCCCTCTCAACCTCCGCCAAAGCCCCCCGCAGCCCTGGACTGGCTGGGATCCCTTGCTTTGTTAAGTCCCACCTCAGCTTACTGAAACCTGGGTTTCAGGAAGGCACCTTTGCGGATTGGCCCGGCGCGGCTTTCGAGGACTTGTCGCTTAACCGGTCTTCTTGGCTCCCATGTTCACCGCCCCTGCTCTGCAAGCGCAACTGCATCCCCTCATCCAGCGCCTTTCGGAGGCAATCCTAGAGATCTGGGGATCCCACCTCGCCCTGGCTCCCTATGCCCTGCCGGAGGATCTGGGCTATGTGGAGGGCCGCCTAGAGGGGGAGAAATTGCAGATTGAAAACCGCTGCTACCAAGGGGCTCCCTTTCGCAAGTTGCACCTGGAGCTGGCCCAGGCCGGGCAAAGCCTGGATATTCTCCACTGCGTCATGTTTCCGCAGCCACAGTACCCGCTGCCGTTGTTCGGCTGTGATATTGTGGCCGGCCGCGGTCAGGTGAGCGCCGCCATCGTCGATCTCTCGCCGGTCACCCCCACTTTGCCGGATCCCTATGTCCAAGAGTTGGAAGCTTTGGGAGCTCATCTCGCCCCTTTCCAAGAGCGACGCCAGTTGCCGCCGTGGGGGACGATTTTTTCTCCCTACTGTCTGTTCATCCGGCCCGGCGACGAGGCAGAAGCCGACCGCTTTTTGGATTTCGCCCGCCGTTATTTGGAAATCCACTGCCGGCTGGCGCAACAGATCCCCCCGCAGACGGATCCCGCACAGATCCTGGCCCACTACCAAGGGCAGCAGCGCTACTGCAGCCAGCAACAACAGAACGACCGCACCCGCCGCGTTTTGGAAAAAGCTTTTGGCCCCGCCTGGGCCGAGCGCTACATGAGCACCGTCCTTTTTGACTTGCCCCCCAGTCCGATGCCCATCTAGTGTCGTTCGCGCTACTCGAACGGAGTCCTTATCTAGACGGGATCCCCTTGCAGCCGCTGCCGGATGCTCAACGCCAATTTTTGCCCTAGGAACTCTGGCATGGTTGGAGTTGCATCCGGCCCCAGCAAGTAGAAAATGAAGCGCGCCCGTTTGCGGCGGAGCATCAGATTGAGGTTAACCACAGTCAAATCCTCCTGCGCCAGAGCGGTCATCACCCGGTAAAACACGCCCGGCTGGTTGTCCACATCCACCAACAGCGTGGGCAGATGAAACACTGGGTCAAAATAAAAAGAAACCTGGGTGTCTTTCAAGCCGGCCTTGAGATCAAACTCCAGCGCCAAAGTTTCATGAACGGGAAACACCCCTGCCAAGCACTCGTGAATAGCCCGTTCTAGGTTGAGCTTGGTCTGGGAGGAAAGGCTGTGGCCATCGCGGGAGACAGTGACCCGAATAAAAACCAAGTGGGGTGCGTAGATCTGCCCGTAGAGATGGATGCCGTGTACCGAGAGATTGAATGCCGTGAGCACCCCAAACAGGTCGCTGAGCAGAGAAGGGCGGTTGCGATAGGCCAGACAAACTACTGTCTTGCCGCGCTCGTCCTGCATCTGTACCACGGCCTTGCGGGTTTGGTAGAGGGCATAGGCCAGACGCAAGTTTTGAACCTGAACCTCGCTGCTGACAAACTGGCTGTAGAAAGGCGGAAAGCTCTGGTTGAAGCGCCGCATCAGAGCCGTTCGCGTCAGCGGGACGGAGTGCTTGCGAGGGCTGACTTCGAGCGGCTGGGGATCCTCATGGGCAGCCCTTTCCTCTCTGGCAAGAGGAGCCACCTTCGGCTGCTGCGCTGACTGCTCAGTTGACATCGACTCTGCCGCCTGCATTGCTTCCTCTCTATCGTTGCTCAACACGCCCTGGCCAAACCCCATCTATCCGTAAAATCACTGGGGCTCGAAGCGAGCGTCAACGCTGTACCCAATTCTTGTTCAATACTTTTGGATTTAATCTATCTCATAAGGCTGAGCTGGACATCCAAGGAACCGCTGAGGGCCATCCCCCAATTGGGGGGAGTCCATCCCTGCGTCGCTGCTGAGTCAACAGTGTGCGCCTTCAAATCCCAGACTAACCAGGAACAATGGGGCAGGCTCTTAAAGCCTAAACGACGAATTGAGGGGAAGACTGCAATTACTACAATTTCTGATATAGAGTTCTGTATTAAGTGCTAGCCTGCTGGCGACTTGGATCGCTATTCTGTTAGCCAAAATTTCGGTTTTCCTTAGGTTTGTTGAAGGGATCCCTGTGAGCACGACCGTTGCCAACCTCAGCCCGCTCTCGCCTGCCCAAGGGCCGGATCCCGATGGGGCCTGGTGGGATCTCCACATCGTTGCTTCCCCTGCCCAGGAGGATCAGATCTTTTGGCGGCTGGAGAGCTTTGGTTGTCAGGGCATGGCCAGCCAGGCCTACGGTGAAGATCGAATCAGTATTCATGCCTATTTGCCCTGGTTCCGCGCCACGCTCCTGGATTTGGCTGCTCTGGCGCTGCGCCTGCGGCAAGACGCCCTTGTTGCCGGCCAGCCCCTTCCCAAGCTGCGCTGGGAACGCATAGAGGCAGAGGATTGGAGCAACAGTTGGAAGCAACACTGGCAGCCCGAACCGGTCGGGGACAAGCTGCTCATCTGTCCGGCCTGGCTGGATCCACCCCCCCACCCCGGTCGTCTTCTGGTGCGGCTGGATCCGGGCATGGCCTTTGGCACAGGTACTCATCCGACCACCCAGCTTTGCCTGGAGGCTCTGGAGATGCGCCTTGGGGGGGGTGCTGGGGGAGTCACAGTGGCCGATGTGGGCTGTGGTTCGGGCATTTTGTCGGTGGCGGCAGCTCTCTTAGGAGCCAAGCGGGTTTATGCCGTGGATATTGACCCGCTGGCGGTGCAGGCCACGCTCCAGAACCGGGATCTCAACGGCCTGACGGATCGCATTGTGGTGGCCAAAGGCAGCCTGGAGCATATTCCCGAGATGGTGGATGGGCTGGTGTGCAACATTCTGACGGACGTGCTCTTGGATATGATCCCGCAGTTTGGCCTGGTGGTGAAAAAGGGGGGATGGCTGATCCTCAGCGGTATCCTCATCGAGCAGGCCAAGTTGGTGGCGGAGATGTTGGAGGCCAATGAATGGGTGGTGGCAGCCCTCTGGCGACGGGGAGAGTGGTGCTGTCTGAACGCACGCACGACCTGAGTTCCCTGCCCCGCTTGGCTATCGACCCGGCCCAACGGGATCCCGCGGGTGGGCTCCACTTGACCAGCCCGCAGCAGCACTACCTACAGCGAGTGCGCCGCCTCAAGCCGGGGGATCCGTTCTTGGTGTTGGATGGCTCCGGCAAGCTGTGGCTGGCCCATTGGCAGCCGCAGGGATCCCAAATTGCGGGCGAGGTGGAGGCGCTGCCGCGGGAGTTGCCCGTTTACCTGCATCTGGGCTTGGCGGTGGTCAAGGGGCCGGGGTTTGATGAGGTGTTTCGCCAGGTTACCGAGCTGGGGGCAGCGCGCATTACCCCCCTGCTGACGGAGCGCACTGTGGTGGAGCCGGGATCTGGGCGGCAAGAACGCTGGCAAAAAATTGTGCAAGAGGCCGCAGAACAATGTGAGCGGTTGCGCTGGCCCCAGATCGACCCACCCACCCCATGGATCCGTTGGCTAGCCGAGCTCAAAGCCGATTGGTGGGGTATAGCCGTCGCCCGCCGAGAGGCCCCCCCGCTGCTGCAAGTCCTACCGCAACGGAGGGATCCTGTCGTGGCACTGGCCATTGGCCCTGAAGGCGGCTGGACAGAGATGGAGCGCCGCCAGGCGGAAGCCTACGGCGGAGTACCTGTCTCTTTGGGCCCTACGATCCTGCGAGCCACCACGGCGGCTGTGGCCGCCGGCAGCCAAGTTGCGGCCTTCTACGCTCGCTTGAGCCGGGGCTAGCTCTGCCCCTCAGCAGCAGGAACGCTGTTGCCGATATGATGGCATTGACATGAACCCTTGGTTCCCAGGACGGGGCTCTGGGCAAGAGGAACCAACATGGAGAAAATCCAGGCGGTGCGGGGCACCCGCGACATTTTGCCGCAGGAGGTACGGCTTTGGCAGCAGGTGGAGGCCAGCGCCCGCGAGATCTTGGGGCGGGCCAACTACCAAGAGATCCGCACCCCGATTCTGGAGCTGACGGAGCTTTTTGCCCGCAGCATTGGCAGCGCCACCGACGTGGTGGGTAAGGAGATGTACTCCTTTAGCACCCGCGGCGAGCAGGAGGTGAGCTTGCGCCCCGAAAACACCGCCGGCGTGGTGCGGGCCTACATCCAGCACGGGTTGCAGGTGGCAGGCGATGTGCAGCGCTTCTGGTACTGCGGGCCCATGTTTCGCTACGAGCGTCCCCAGGCGGGGCGGCAACGCCAGTTCCATCAGTTGGGGGTGGAGCTGCTGGGCAGCCGGGATCCCCGCGCCGATGCCGAGGTCATCGCCTTGGCCTGGGATCTGCTGCGGGCGGTGGGGGCAGAAAACCTCACCTTGCGGCTCAACTCCCTCGGGGATCCGCAGGATCGGCGGGCCTACCGCCAAGCCCTGGTGGACTACCTCACCCCCTTGAAAGAGCAGCTCGATCCCGACTCGCAAGAGCGCCTCAGCCGCAACCCCTTGCGCATCCTCGACAGCAAGGATCCCCATACCCGTGCCATTGCCGAGAAAGCACCCAAGCTGCCCGATTACCTCAGTGCTGACTCACGCGCCTTCTTCGAGCAAGTGCAAGCCCATCTCAAGGTTCTAGACATCCCCTATGAGCTGGATCCCTACCTGGTGCGCGGCTTGGACTACTACACCCACACCGCCTTTGAGATCATCTCGCCGGAGCTGGGATCCCAGAGCACCGTCTGCGGGGGCGGGCGCTACGATGGCCTGGTGGAAGAGCTGGGCGGGCCGCCGACCCCGGCGGTGGGCTGGGCCATCGGCCTGGAGCGGCTGGTGTTGCTGCTGCAGAAGAAACAAGGGGAGATTCCGCCAACACCGGTCGAGGTTTACGTGATCTCCCGCGGGGCAAAGGCTGAGGCCCAATCCCTCCAGATCGCCCAAGCCCTACGCCAAGCCGGCTTCTGCACCGAGCTGGATCTCAGCGGCAGCGCCTTCAGCAAGCAGTTCAAGCGGGCCAGCCGCAGCGGTGCGACCTGGGCTGTTACGCTGGGGGACGCAGAAGCTGCAGCCGGGGAGGTGCAGCTCAAGCACTTGCCCACGGGGCAGCAGCAAACCCTCTTGCAAGCTGACTTGGTGCAGTATTTGGCGTCCCAGAGGTGATGGAGTGATGTTGAGTTTTTGGGTGCGGCGCAACGGCCGAGAAGACTGGCAGCCGGTACCAGCCGAGGGAGCCATTCTGGAAGAGGACACCTACACCATCGTCGCCCGTTCCCCCCAGCCCCACTTCACCATCACAGTGGAAGTCCGCCAGCGCCCTCTGCCGACCGAAAATAGCGGATCCCCGGCAGGAGCAAACTCCAAGACAACCACCTCGCTCCTGCAAACCCGTTCGGTGCGCACCAACGAGGAGGGGATCGGCATCATCCTGCCGGCCACCCACCTCGCCCCTGGTTTTTGGGAGTTCCACTGCCGCGATGCCGATTTGATTGCCGAGCTGTTTGGTGAGACAGAGCTGAACAACTGCCTGCGTCTCCAGGTTGTGCCCGGCTCGGCTCAGCCGGAACCCGCAGCACCTTTGGCGGCCCAGCCAACGGGGCCCGAACCCTCTGCCCAGACCAAAGCGGCTGCCATCCCGCCAGAGCTGTTTTCCCTGATGCACAGCGAGTTGGAGGGATCCCCCGATGAGGTGCTGGTGTTGACGGGGCGGATTGGCTGCAGTGGCGAGCTGCGGGTACGAGTTTGGCAAGAAGGTGAAGGGGAACAGAGCCCGGTTTTCGAGGGGCAACGGCTGATTCAATTTCCGGCTGAAGCCCGGACAGCGGTGTTCAGCATTCCCATCACCCTGCCGAGCTATACCTGGAGCCGTCCGTTGCGGGGGGAACTGCGCCTTACTCCGTCCTCCTGGCCGGATCCAGAGCCGCTGCGGATCTCCTTTTCCGTTCGCTGTCGCGGCCAGGGGGAAGTCCTCCCCCCCTCCTCCGGGATCCCTGCGGGTCAGCAGCGGCAAGAAGAAACGCCAGCCGCAGCCGACAGTTCTTCCCCGACCTCACCTTTGCTCTCCCCCGAACGCACCCTGCAGAAGTTGTTGCGCATCTGGCAGCGCAGCACCCCTGCGGGAAAAGAGGATGCTGGAGGAGCTCCCAGCCCGCTTCAGCCAGAAGAGCTCCCAGCCTCCCCTGCCCCCCTAGCAGACACCGCACCCGAACCTGCCGCCCAACCGGAGCCACCTCGCGAGGAGGCGGCCTCGCCGCCACCGCTGGCCGCCGCCAGTCCGGGAACCTCGCCTCTTTCCCCCCAGGTGCCGGCAGCTTGCCCGGTACCGCAACTGGTGGTGCCCGAGCAATTGCGGGCAGGTGACAATTTCGACGTAGTGCTGCGTTTGCCGGCCTCGGTCAATTCTGCCAGTGGCTCGACCTCTCAGCCTCCTTTGTGGATTAAGTTTTGGGTCAAGCACGGCCGCACCCGCTCGCTGGTGGATGGCCCCCGTTGGTTGCTGGACTTCTCCCGCGATGACCAGGGACGGTGGCAAGCCCTCACCCGCATGACCATTCCCCCCGGCGTTCCTGAACTCATCTTCGAGGCTTGGGCCGTCAGTCCGGATCGCCAGCAGCAAAGCGACCGCGTGACGGAGCGCCGTTCTATCTTGCCTTAGGGATCCCTCAGTCTTGGGCCGAGCGCACCATCAGCACAGGGCAGCCGATGTGCACCCGCACATAGTCGGAGATGGAGCGCCCCAGCAGCCGATCCAGGTCAGGGATGCTGCGGGCAATACTGGGCCGGCGATCCGGGGATCCCATCACCAACAGGTCGGCCTTGCTCTCTTCCGCCAAGCGGACGATCTCGGTGCCCGGATCCCCGACCGCCGTAAACACCTGGTGGCCGATTTGGCGGCTTTTGAGGGTGGCAATGGCTTTGTCTATAACCTCGTCCCGGCCTTGGGCGTCGGCATCCAGTTGTACCGAGGCCAGAAAAATCTGGGCTCCCGGGATACCGGCAACCAGATCCAGGGCTGTGGCAAAGGCAGCCTGGGCGGCAGGGGAGTTGTTGAGGGCCACCATGACATGGCTGGGGTATTTGACGTAGGCGTCGTCTTTAACCAGCAGCATGGGGCAGGAGGCGAGCTGGAAGACGTATTGGCTGACCGAGTTCTGCAAAATGGCCATGATGCGGTTGCGCCCGCGGGATCCCATCACGATGAGGGGATTGGGCAGGGACTCGGCCACCTGCAGTACCACCACCTTGGGATCCCCTTCCACCAGTTGGGTACTGATCTTTAGCCCAGGCCGCGGGGGAAAGGTCTGCAGCGTCTGGGCCAACAGCTCCTGTCCCTTTTGCCAAGCAGCGCGCATGTCCTCAGCAGAGGTCTGGGAAGGCACCGCATGCAGCAGGGTTACGTGGCACTGGGCAAAGGCCGGCAAAGATAGCAGCGTGTGCACCATTTGCTCGGTGGGGCCGCTGCCGTCGATGGCGGCAACGATGTTTTCAAAGCGAGGCATGGGATCCGTTCTCCAGGCCAAGGTTTGCCAAGTCTCATCCTAGATCTGCCTCTGCCGATCCCTGCTGCCGCGGTAGATACCCCGCAACATTTTGTTGAGTTTTAGTAACTTAGCCACACATAGCCGGTGAAGCCGCCGCCGGCATTGGTGTTGCGGCCTGTTAAAAACTGAAACCCCCCTAGCCCCAGGGTCAGCCCCTCCTCTAGGCGCCAGTTGAGCTGGCCGGAAAGCTTAAGGTTGTTGTAGTCGGGATCCTGCACCGCCAGATCCCCAAAAAGGAGCGGGGCGCCGTTGCCAAGGGTGAAGTCGCCATCCAAAGCCACAATGGCCTGCACCTCAGGGCTGAGATCTGCTCCAAAGGTCAAGTTGGTCTTGAGACGGTTGCCGGGGTAGCCCAGGTAGTCCCGAAAGGTCAGACAGGAGTCGAAAAAGGCGGGCAGGGATCCCAGCTTGCCCGAAGCGGCCAGGCCGGCGCTGAGGTCGTAGCCGAAAACCCCATAGCCCAAGGGCAGGGGGGTGTTCTGGGTGGCATATCCCGGCGGGATCAGGGCCGTCAATTGAGCCGAGAAAAAGGGATCCCCCTCTCCCCAGGTGTGGCGCAGGCCCAGCTCCAGATCCCGCAGGCCCTGGTTGCGCTGGGTAACGGTCTCAGCCCCGCTGGCAAAGCGATTTTCCAGGAAAACGTAGCTGGTGTTGAGGTTGAGGGTGAGGCGATCGCTGAGGCCGGTTTCGCCAAACAGGTTGAGGCGGGTCTCGCCATACTCGGAAAGGGCCTGCTGCAGACGTCCCCCCTGGTCAAAGCGGGTGCGGGGTTGGTACACCTCGGGCTGGAGCGAGAAAAACGTTTTCCCTGCCCCGCGAGGGAAGCCGCAGCCGGCCCAGACCGGTAGCTCCCACCCCCCCAAGACAAGGCCCAGGCCCAGCAGCCAGCTTCTTGCAATTGCCAAAGGCTTCATCTAGGGATCCCTCTCGACGGCGCCGCCAAGGGGGATTGTACCTACAGAGCTCCGTTTTGGGCCTTCGTCTCCATCCACCTACACCCTCTGGGCAATAGCCGGCAAACCTACGCGGGCCCGGAATTGCCGGGCTGCCGTCAGCGCCCCATAGGGATCCCCCTTGTAGAGGCCGTAGTGCATCAGGGACAGGCGCCGCAATCCCAGTTGCGACACCTCCTGCAGCCACTCGGGCCGGCTCATGATCTCAAAATCCACTTGGACAGTGTCGGCCCGGCCACCGTTGGGGTGCTTGTCCTTAATCGAGGGCTCGTAGTGGGCCAGCATCAGGTTGCGGTGGATGGGGGCAAAGAGACGGCAGCAGAGGCGGATCTGCTCGGGGTTACCCGGATCCGGGCCGTTGAGCTCCGGGTTAAACTCCCCCGGCCGCCGCTGGCGCATCGACTGGAAGGCGATCCCGTCCATTTGGCTCATCGTCTCGGCAAAAGGCTCCACCATGCTGCGCCCTGCCCCCCGGCGGGGATCGTCAAAGGTGGCAATCCAGCCGCCCCAGCAGAGGGCCACCTCGGCCTCGGGCAGCCGCTCCTTGATGGCCTGGCGGGCTCTTAAGATGTTGCGCATCAGGGCGCGGTAGTAGGGGGCAGTGTCGGCGTTGTAGGTATCGGCGGGGATGCGCCAGTAGGAAAACTCAGTGGCCAGGCTCCAGTAGGTGGGTCGGCCTTGGGGGTTGGCTTGGGCAATATACCCGGCCAGCTCGGCTACGTCCTGGATAAACTGCGGCGAGAGGTGGTAGTCGCCGCAGGGGCGAGTGGTGTCGTCTTCCCAGGTGATGATGTGCAGGCTGTAGCCCCGCTCAAACCACTGCCGCAAAAGCCCCGCCTGGTGCCAGTTGCGCCAGAAGGAGAGATCCCCCTGGCGGTGGTCAAAGCTGTTGAGCCAGCCGCTTAAGAAATGGGGATCCCAGCCCCGCGCCACCGCCGCCACCTGCGGATCCGACTCGATTTCCCAAAGGAAGCGACCGGGATCCTCGCCAGTGCCCACTTCCCAGCGGGCCAAGAGCTCTGACAAGTTCAGGTTTCCAGTGGCAACGTTCTCGGAGCCCTGACCACAGCCGGCAACTCCAACCCCATAGGAAGCCAGCAGCGCTCCGCCTATCCGCAGCACCTGTCGCCGCGGCCATTGCCGTTTCCAGGTCATCTCGTCTCCTCCTCAAGCTCTGCCTGGCGGGCCCACAGCCGCACCTGCGGGGAGCTGTAGACCTCCCTAAAGCCCGGCAGCCCCTCAAAGGTAAGCTCAGGCCAAAATTGCAGGATGCGGTCGGCGCTCCGCAAGGGATCCGCCGGCCCCGCCACCAGCAAGTAGTCCACCCGCTCCTGAGGGTGTTGCAGAGCCAAGGCAAACTCGTACTGGTGGGGAGTAAGGAACAAGCGGGGATCCCCCGCCCAAAAGATAGCCTCAAAGTGGATGTCGTCGTCCACCAACACCTTCTCGCCGGGCAAGAGGTGGCGGCGGAGATATTGCCCTACCTGGCGCTTTTCCTGCCGCTGCCGGCGCCACGCTGCCAGGACCTGCCCCGCGGAGGTCACTTCGTAGAGGTCTTGGGCCGCTTTCAACTCACGGCTAAGGGGCGCTACCCCTGCCACCAGCCGCTCCCAGAGATCCCGCTCCTCGAGCACCAGAGGCGCCAAAAATCGTGGCTCTTGGCTTAGCCCATAGCCAGCGGTAAGGCAGTTCAGCCCCAAAAGGGCGGTGATCAACAGGCGCTTGGCCCAGCCGGGGCCGGCTCCGCGGACTAAGTAGGCCCCCATCAGCAACGGCAGCGGCACCCAGACGAGACCAAAGCGGCTCAGCTCTGGCAAAAACAGCCCCTGGCCCAGGGAAGCCAGCAGAACCACCAACGGCATCCCCCAGATCAAGGCCCCGACCCAGCGGCCCAGCAGGGATCCCATCCCCACCAGGAGATAGGCAGGGGCCATCACCGCCAGCCACTTCCCCAGCTCCACCAACCCCCGCCAGCCGCCGGCCTGCTGCAGGTCTTCCCGTAGTTGCGGCAGGCGCAGGCCGCTGCCCACCTGGTAAGTAAAAGCCCAGGGATCCCCCACCGCCAACCAGTTGACATACAGCCAGCTCAAGATCAGGGCCAGGCTGATAAACCCCATCACCAGCAGCGAGACCCAGCGAAACCCCCAAGATTGGCGGCGAAAAGCCACCAGCAGCAGTCCTGCCAGCCAGGGCAACAGCCAGCCGCTCTCCCAGCGCAGCACCATCAGCGGCCCCAAGGCCAGCCCAATGAGCAGCAGCCGCAGGGTAACGGGCAGCTCGTCCTTCTCCGCTGCTTGTTTCTCGTTGGCCAGAGGGAACAACAAGGCCATGTTCACCCCCAGCAAAAGCGAGGTGGCCGTCCAAACGGGGCTGCGCAGCAGCATCAGGAGCAAAGCCGGCTGCAGCAGCAGCAACAGGCCCCACAGCCAGCGCCACCCCAGGCCGACAGGCAAACGGCGCAACTGTTGCCCCATCCAGTCCAACACCAGGGATCCCAAAATGGCCTGCAACACCAGCGGCGAGCGCCCCAAAATGGCCGTGGCCAGCACCAGCGAAGGGGGAAAGGTGGTGCCGACAATGGGCAGGCGCGGATCCGGCCCCAGGACGGCTACGGATCCCTTGTAGCCAAGAAACTGCATCTCTAGGCTCACCCAGCCCCAGCCTTCCTTCAGCCCCCACAAGAGGCCAGCCAGGAGCAGCAAGGGGATCCCTACCGGCGCAACGAGCCTCAAGATAGCTTTAAGCCGGTTTACGAACATCCATGCCCCATGAACGAGTTTCACTAAACTTGACGGCCTAGGGCATTGGAACACCCTAGTTAATCCTAAAAGCAAGTTTTGCAAAAACTATTAGGAATGCAAGGGAGCGTTAGTATTCCCCTTCTCGAGACTTTTTTTCTACGAGTTTTGGCGTATTGGATTCAGCAAGATGGTCGATGAAAAGTTGCCGCGCTGCAGGTGAGGATGTGAGAGCCCCTGAAGTGGAACAAGGTGTGACCTCAATGCTACAGTCTGTGCGAGACATGGACAACGCGGCAATTCCGGCACTGGAGCTTTTGCCCTCCCAGGCTCAGACCCGCCCCTGGGGAGCCTTCTGGATCTTGGATGAAGGCCCAATGTACAAAATCAAGCGCATCGAGGTCAAGCCCGGCCATCGCCTTAGCCTGCAGATGCACTACCACCGCAGCGAGCACTGGATTGTGGTTCGGGGCACGGCGCGCGTTACCCGGGGCGAGGAGGTGGTGCTGCTTAACTCCAACGAGTCCACCTACATTCCCCCCTGCACCAAGCACCGTCTGGAAAACCCCGGCACCATCCCCTTGGTGATCATCGAGGTGCAGAACGGGGAATACTTGGGGGAGGACGACATCGTGCGCTTTGAGGACGACTACGCCCGCGCCTAGGAGAGTTCCCGAGGAAGGGGGTTTTCTTGTGGCTAGTTCATCACTATTGCGCCATATACTCCTAGAAGTTTGGCGACTGCCCCCGCCGCAGGTGTAGGCTTTTTCTGTCGTCAGAGCAGGGGCTAGGGATCCCGCAGATGGCTAGGGTAAGGCGAGGGTGGGGGCTGTTGGTGGCTGGCTTGCTCTGCTGCGTGCCAACAGAGGCAGTGCGGGCGGAGCCCCTTGCTTTCCAGAGGCTGGGCTACGAGCGTTCCGTGCTGCTGCAGGGATCCAACCCGCGCCTGGATGTCACCGTCCCTGCGCCCATCAACGGCATCGACCCAGAAGCCAGCTTTGTGCAGTTGCGCCTAGAACCTTCGCCGGTGCTCAAGCCCACTTCTACCGTGCGGGTGCTGATTAACGACGAGCTAGCGGGGATCTTTCTGGTGCAAGATCTGCGCCAGGAGCCGGTGGTGCGGGTGCCCATCCCTAACCTGCCGCCGGGTGAGCGCTTTATCACGGTGTCGGTGCAGCCGTTTTTGAGCATTAGCGACGACATCTGTGCCGACCTCAACACCGGCAACCTGCTGCTGAGGGTAGGGCGGGACAGTTTTTTTGAGCTGGTGCCCCGCGTGCCCGATGCTACGGTGGCCGGCTTTCTGCACCTGATGTACCCCCAGCTCACGCTGGTGGTGCCCGCCAACCCTTCTCCCGAAGTGGCGGAAGCAGCGCTGGGCCTGTACAGCTTGCTGGCCCACCTCTTCCCTCAGACCCCCATCCTCTGGAGCAACCGTCCAGGGGAAGGGCCTCAAGTAATTCTGGAGCCGGCCAACTTTACCCCCCACCTGCAGCATCAAGTAACTCCAGAGGGATCCCGGCTGCGGGTGGCCGCCCGCCGCGAGGCCATTCTTGCCCTCTATGAAGAGTGGAAGCGGGCGGGGCTGGTGAGCCGCGGCATCCGGGTGGCGGCGGTGGCGGACTGGGAGCGGGCTCTCAAGGCCAACCGCCTCAGCTTGCGGGAGTTGGGGATCGTGGATCCCCTGCTGCGGGGCTTTGGTAGCCAGTCTTTGGTTTTCAACTTCAACCTGGCGCAGTTGGGGGGGCGCCCGCGGGATCTGGCGGCCCAACTGGATGTGATCATGAACCCGGTGGATGGTCGGGCCGGGGATCGCCTGACGGGCTATGTGTTCTTCAACGGCGTTCTGCTGCGCACCTACAACCTCACCGGTCGCAGCCAGCTCAACGAGACCGTGACCCTGCCCACCCGCCTGCTGCGCCGCTTCAACCAACTGGAGCTGCGCTTTGACTACGGGGCCAGCCCCGGCAATTGCCAGGGATCCCTGACGCCGCTGACAGTTCAGGTGCGCTCAGATAGCTCCGGCTTTCTCTGGAGCGGCTACCAAGCCCCCAGTGGCGAGCTGCAGGAGATCCCGGCGGTGCTGCAGGGATCCGGACGGGTTTGGCTGGGGGATCCCCAACGTCTGCCGGCTGCCGCCTACCTGGTGGGGGCCTTGAGCCGGCTGGCCGCCCGACCGCTCCTGCCCACCCTACAGTTTCTGCCCCAGGAAAAGACCCAGTTAGAAACAGGCGACTTCGCCTGGCAGATCCTTGTCGCTGCCCCGGAGCAGGTGGAGCTCCCTTACAGCCCCATCCGGCTGGGATCCCAGTTCGAGATCCTCAACCCCTTGAACCAGCAGGTGGCCCTGGCCGCCCAACCCCAGGAAAACCTCGGCCTCTTGCAGTACTTTTTGCTCCAAGGCAGGCCTACCCTTTGGCTGTCCTGGTGGGGATCTGATCCGGCCTTGGCAGAACGCCTCAGCCGCGGCCTTGCCGATCCACGCACCCGCCTGGCCAACCAACTGCAGGGAAATGTGCTCACCGCCTACGCCGCCACCCCCGCCCTCACCCAGGTGCAGAGCTGGGATCTCACCCCCCAAGGCTACCGGGTGCGCTACCCAGGCCGCTTCAGTTGGCAGCTTTTGGTGTGGCAGTACCGCTATTGGCTGGTGCTGCTGCTGGCTATTCTGCTGGCAGCGGGAGCCTGGAATGTCTATCGCCGCTTGGCTCGCCGCCCCGAGTCCCCCATCCCTTCCTAGGGGGGGCTAGGCATGGGCTTGCGGTTGAGCCAGACTTGAGCCAAACCGCGGGTCTTAGGCCATGCTCCAGTCCCTTAAGTCCTCGCTTTTGCGCGCGGGCTATCTCACCCGCCAGCAACTGGCGGCAGCGGAGGAGTACCGCGAAGAGGTGGGCTGCTCCTTGCCCAAGGCTTTTTGGAGCTTGCGGGTCATGCATCCTGGCAAGTTTGCCGAGCTGTGTCGCCAGATTTTGGATCGGCCCAAGCTGCGGGACTGGCTGCTCAAGCAGCCTTTAGATCTAGAGCTACCTTGGCTAGTGGAACCCAGCGATCTCCTGCCAGTGCGCTTTTTGCCCTGTGGCTGGCTCAACCCGCAAACCGTTGTGGTGGCCACGGAAGAGCCCGGCTATCCCGGCGTCTGGCAGGCGGTGAAACGCCTTTGCCCAGAGGCCGAAAAGCTGTGGGAGATCCCGGCCACCGAAAAGCAGATCTTGACAGTTATCCTCGAGCGCAAGCTGGCTGCTGAGCTGCTGGGTAGCCGCCTCACCCTGGAGCAGTGGCAGCAGGCTCTGGAGATCCGCCGCCGCACCGGATCTAGCCTGGGGCAGGTGCTGACCCGGCTGAGCTACCTCTCCACCCGCGAGTATCTCAGCATTCTGGCCCACTTGCTGGGCTACCCCTCCGTCTCGGAGCTAATCGGAACAGGGCTGCTCTACCGGGACGAGGTCCTAAGCCGCCAGTTCGATCCGGAATTGATGATGCACCACCTCTTCTACCCCCTAAGCTGGAGCGACGAGAATACCCTCACGGTGATGGTCAACGACCCCCTGGACTGGGCGGTGGACGAGCTGCTCTACAGTTGGCGGCCAGGGTTGCGGATAGAAAAGGTGCTGGGCACCGAGCAGGATATCACCCAGCTCCTCAGCCAAGATCAGGGATCCCGCTTTAGCCAAGAGGCGGTGTACAAGCTGCTGGCCCGCCTGCCGGAGGAATCGGCCTCGCGGGTGTTTACCCCCTCGCAAATTGCCGTCGGCTATGGCCTGCTGCTGCTGCTGCTGTGGAGTTTGGCCAGCGCTCCCTGGACAACTCTGACGATCTTGGTGCTTTTGATTAACCTCTTCTACATAGCCTCGATTTTCTTCAAACTGCTGCTCAGCTTGGTGGGATCCGCCGATCGCTTCCACCAGATTACCGACGAAGAAGTGGCCGCCCTCGATGACCGCAGCTTGCCCATCTACACCATCCTGGTGCCGGTCTACAAAGAGCCGGAGGTGATGCCGATTCTCATCAACTCCCTCTCCAAGCTGGACTACCCCCACGAGCGCTTGGACGTGCTGATCCTGTTGGAAGAAAACGACCAGGCCACCATCGAGGCCGCCCGCGCCGCCAAGCCGCCCCGCTACGTGCGCCTGTTGATCGTGCCGGATAGCAAGCCCAAGACCAAGCCCAAAGCCTGCAACTACGGCCTGGCCTTTGCCCGCGGCGAATACCTCACCATCTACGACGCCGAAGACATCCCCGATCCGGATCAACTGAAAAAAGCCATCATTGCCTTCAAAAAAGGGGATCCCAGCTTGGTCTGCGTTCAAGCGGCCCTCAACTATTTTAACCGCAACGAGAACTTTCTTACCCGCATGTTTACTCTGGAGTATTCCTATTGGTTTGATTACCTGCTGCCGGGCCTGGAAACCTTGAAAATGCCCATTCCTCTGGGGGGCACCAGCAACCACTTCCGCACCGACCGCCTGCGGGAATTGCAGGGATGGGATCCCTTTAACGTCACCGAAGATGCTGATCTGGGCATTCGCGCCAGCCAGCACGGCTATACAGTGGGGGTGATCAACTCCACCACCTACGAAGAGGCCAACTGCGCCCTCAAAAACTGGATCCGGCAGCGCTCCCGCTGGATCAAAGGCTATATGCAGACCTGGCTGGTGCACAACCGCAACCCGCTGCGCTCTTTGCGCAAGCTGGGCCTCAAGAACTGGCTGGCCTACCAATTTTTTATCGGCGGCAGCTTCTTCACCTTCCTCACCAGCCCCATCATGTGGCTGCTGTTTTTCTACTGGCTGCTCACCCGCGCCCATTGGCTGCAAAACATCTTTCCCAGTTGGCTAATTTACTTGGGCTTGTTTAACCTCTTGGTGGGCAATGCCATTGGGATCTACCTCAACTTGGTGGCCGTTTTTCGGCGGGGCTACTACGACTTGGCCTTCTATGCTCTTCTCAACCCCATTTACTGGCAACTGCACTCCATGGCAGCCTACATGGCCCTGTGGCAGCTTTTTACCAAGCCCTTCTACTGGGAAAAAACCATCCATGGCTTGAGCAAATTCACCCACGCCAAAGTGCAGGAAGCCAGCCACAAACCCGCCTAGGCAGCCCCCTTCATCCCTACAGCAGGCGGTACCTCCTTCCCCTCTTCCAAGAGGGAGAGGGGCTAGGGGCGAGGGAAGCGCTAGAAGCCGTAGTCAGAATCGACGACGACAGCACAGCCGCGTGGGTGGCGGCAGCCGGCCATGATCACCTGGACGGCGAAGCTGCCCTCATAGGGAGCCTGGACGATGGGGAAATCGTCCAAGAGCGTATCTTCGGCTACCCACCGACCGTTGCGATCGTAAAGCACCAGATCCACGTCGTGGCAGTCGAGGTCGCACTCGGCCCAGATGTTCTCGCCTGGGTAGAAATAACCATTAACCCAGGTCGATTGCCCGTTCAGTAACCACAAGCTCCTTTGGGCCCACGCTTCACCACCACCCAGGATTGCAGCCGCGCCGATCATGCCCGCTGCCAGCCAACCCCGCAGAGCAACCATCGGATTTTCCTCCTTCCATGAAGTTTTCTTTGCCGCAACAGGGATCCCTGCCCTACCTACACGCTAGCATTAACGTTTTCGCTCCCTGGCTGATTGCGATCACAGCCGGCATCTTCCTTACAAGTTGCAAAAAAGAGTTACAAAAAGGGATCCCAACTTGCGCAGGGATCCCTGAATTTCGATCAGAATAGAATTGGGAAAACCTGCCCAAAGCCCTTGATTGTTCTCACTGGGGCAGCACCAGTTCTCCGCGGCGCCCCAGGGGATCGGTGAGGACGCCGCCGGTGGGGCCCTTGATCTGAAGGGTGCAGCGGCTGCCGGAGACTTCAATGAGGGTGTAGTTGGGCACCGCCAGCTCCAAAAAGCGCAGGTTGCCGGTTGTGACGCCAGGGATCCCGCTCACTTCTGGATTGGCAGGGTTCACAGGGGCGAGAAAGCCATTCACAATCCGGTAGTAGAGGCGGCTGGCGTTGGGGATCCCCAGTTGGCTGCCCAACTCGTCAATGCTCAAGGCGGTCACGCTGCGTCCGGTGGGGCCAGTCCACACCTCCCAGATGGGGTTGCTGCTGCCGGGGTTGACCTGGCCGATAAAGCCGGCGTGGTTGTTGCCGGTTAGGAACACCACGTTGCGGATGTTGTTGCGCTCAATAAAGTCGATCACCTCCTGCCGCTCCAGCCAGTAGCCCTCCCAGACGTCGTTGGAGCGGAAATAGGTCACCGTGATGGGAAACTCGCTGACGATGAACTTGTAGGTGGCGGTGGAGCTGCGCAGGCCGTTGAACAGCCACTGCTTTTGGGGTTCTCCCAAAAGAATGCGCGGCGTGCGGCGCAGCAGGTTAAACAGCGCCTCTTCCGATCCCGGCGGGCCGAAGAACAGGGTCTCCTGCTGGGGCGTGAGGCGGAGGCCGGCCAGCTCCAAAAAGCGCTGCCGGGTCAAGCCAGGGGGCAAAATGGGCAGGATCGGGGTCACAGCAGCCAAGTCGCGGTACTGGCGCAGGTCGAGGATAAAGACTTCGGCGTTGGCACCGTAGCGGAAGCTGCGAAACACCCGATCCCGGCTATCTACCCCCGGTACATCCGTCAAGGTGGGGGTGATGGGGTTGTACTCAAAAAAGGCCTGGTAGCCCAGCACCCTAAAATCTTCCACGTCGCGGGTTTGCCCGGTGGTGTCGTTGAGCTGGACAGCGCGGCCGCCGCGGGCCTTCTGGCCGCTGTAGTTGTCGATCACCTCGTGGTCATCCCAGTTAACGACAAAGGAGGTGCGGCTGAACAACTGCGGGAACTCTGGTCCGGCATATTTGGGATCCCGCTGATCCCGATAGAGGCTGCGGTAAAACTCCAGCGTCGGTACCGGATCCAGCCCCAGCCAGAAGCGATCCGCATAAACGGTGTCGCCGTTGAAGGCGATGAAATCAATATCGCCGCGGTTAACCTCGGCCAACAGGGCCGCCCCAATGGGGAAAGGAGGCTCATTGGCGCAGCTAATGTGCAAGAAGCGGATGGGCCGCCCATCGCCCGGAGCCGGCAGGGTGCGGAACTGGCCCACAGGGCTGGTAAACCCCTCACTGACAAAGCGGTAGAAATAGCGCTGCGCCGGCCTCAGGCCGGTAACAACGGCGCGGGCAATGTAGTCGCCCGGCTCGGTGCGGTAGTTGCGACCGGCCACGCGGCGGGCAGTCAGCGCAACCTGCTGCAGAATGGGGTTGAACTCGGCATTTTCCGCCACCTGCAGCGTCACAGGCACCGTATCCACGCTGCTGGCCGGCACCACCCGCGTGGAAAGCACCGCCCCCTCAGAGGTGGGATCCCCGGCAAACACCCCCTGGGGAAATCCTGGCTCTCCCAGCGGCGGGATAGAAGAACTGGAGGTGCCCCCACAGGCGGCCAGGGCGGCTGCCCCACCGCCAAACATCAGCAACTGCAGGAAAAAGCGACGGGAACGCAGGGAACTCATACAGCTAACCTCAGCGACGCCGGCAAATGTAAAGGGATCCGCAACAATGGCCAATTGCCCCTAGTCAAGCACTTCTGCGCCCAAACTGAGGTTGTGGGCCGGTGAAAACTGGGTTAGCTTCTGTTTAAGAACGCCAGACCTGAGGCTTGGGTTCTCCGCGGCCTTTTCATAGCCCTTCCTGCGAAGGCTAAAATTCCATTAAGGTTTTTTGCTTTTTGGCTTTGTTTTCGGTTTTGCGTTCTAGAACCTCTTGTTGACCCAAGGAGGGATCGTCGTGGCTACGGAGACTCTGGTTAAGCCTTCTGTAACCCCGAAGCATATGCCCATGTACCGGGTGTTGCTGCACAACGACGATGTCAACACCATGGAGTACGTGGTGCAGGTGCTGGTGAAGGTCATTCCATCGATGATGCCGCCGCAAGCCACCGAGATCATGTTGGAAGCCCACAACAACGGCGTTGCTGTGGTCATCGTGGTGCCGCGGGAGCACGCGGAGTTTTACTGCGAGCAGTTGCGCCGGCACGGCCTCACCAGCTCGATCGAGCCGGAACGCTAGTTAGGAGCGGTTTGGGTGGGCCTGCCGACTGCTGAGCTGATTGGCAAACTCAAGGCCTTTCCCTTGCCGCTGCGGCTGTTGCTGTTTTTGGGGATCCCCCTTTTGGCCTGGCTACCGTGGGTCGGCCTGGGGGGATTTTTCTTTGGCCGAGAGTACCTCTGGCTGCCGCTGTATGTCCTCCTGCTCCTTTGGCTGGGGCTGTGGGGATCCGGGTTTGCCGCCTATGGCTTGGACAAGAGTTGGGCCTGCCGAGCTGGGATCCTCTGGGGTCTAGGGATGGGTGTGGGCGGGCTTTTTCTGCTCTTTGGCTTGGAGGGAGCCCTGGGCTGGCTGAGCTGGCGGCCGGTGGAAGGGGGATCCCTGCTGGGCTATGGCTTGCTGGGGCTAGGGGTGGGCCTGGCGGTGGCCCTGGCAGAAGAGCTGTTGTTCCGCGGCTGGCTGCTGCAGGAGATGGCCTTGGACTACGGCTGGACAAGCGCTCTGTGGGGATCCAGCCTTCTCTTTGCTTTGGCCCACTTTTTGAAGCCGCCAGCAGAGATCCTCGCCACCTGGCCCCAGTTTCCGGGGCTGTGGCTGATGGGCCTGCTGCTGGCCCAGGCAAAGGTGTGGAACCAAAACAAGCTAGGACTCAGCCTGGGGCTGCACGCCGGCTGGGTGTGGGGCATCACCTGGGTTAACAACTTGGCTTGGATCGAGTACACCGGCAGGGCGCCAGAGTGGCTTACCGGCATCGGCGGCAACCCCCTAGCCGGGCTGATGGGCCTGCTCTTCCTGGGCGGCACCTTCCTTGTTCTCAAGAGGTTGGCCACCGACAGAAGCTGAACAACGCCGAAGCATCTCCCCTCTCCCTCAGGGAGAGGGGCCGGGGGTGAGGGATCTGTCTCAATCCAGTTATTTCGAGATCTCCTCCCCCCAAGGGCCGCTCTCATAGTAGGCGGCCAGCCTCTCCTGGTCGGGCTGAGTGAGCAAGCTCACCCCCACCAGCACCGCCGTGCCGACAACCACCGCCGGGATCACCGGCAGCCAGCCCCCCGTCCAGGCTTGGGGCAACAGGCCCGCCAGCCAGCCCAAGGTGAGACCGCTGGAAACCAAAGCTCCGGCTACGGCCCCGGCGCGGGTAGCCCGCTTCCAGTACAGGCCGGCAATCAAGAGGGGAAAGAGCATGGCGTTGCCCTGAAAGCTCCAGGTGGCAATCTGGGTAATGAGCCCCGGTGGCCTGACGGCAATGGCAAAGGAGACCAACCCAATCCCCAACACCACCCAGCGGCCCAACAGCTCCTCCTGGTGCGGAGAAAGCTGGCGCTTGAGCAAGGTAACCACCAGATCCCGGGTAACCAGGGAGCTGGCAGTTAGCAGTTGCGAGTCCGCCGTAGACATCAAAGCCGCCAGCGCCGCTGTAATCACCACTGCCGCCACGCCGCTGGGCAGGGTCTGCAACATCAGCGGCATGATCTGATCCGGCTGCTGCAGGTCAGGAAAAGCCAGCCGACCCCAGACGCCAATGAGGGCTGCTGGGAAGAACACCAGTAGAATCAGCAGCGGCCAGACCACCATCAGGGTCTGAAAGGGACGGGCACTTTTGGCCATGTAGAAGCGCTGAAAAAATTGGGGAAAAAGGGGCGTGGCCATCAAAAACAGCAGTTGGTTGCCAAGCAGGGTCTGCCAGCTCCAGCGCCCCTGGGGGCCGGGCAAGCTCAGCCAGGGATCCAACTGGCTGCCGGCCTCTTGGCCCCAACTCAAGGCCACGGCCACAAAGGCCACTCCCATCCCCACAACCAAGATGATCCCCTGCACCACGTCCGTCCAGACCACGGCCTGGGAGCCGCCGAAGAGGACATAGCCCAGGATGACCAGCGCCACCCCCACCGCCAGGGGCCAGTAGGGGATCCCTTCCCCCAAAACGGCGGCCAGGGTGCGCGCCCCGCCGATGATCTGGATGCTGATGTAGGGGGCGGTAAACGTCAGGGCGCTTAGGCAATAGAGCAGGGCCAGGAAAGGGCTGTTGAAGCGGTGGCCAAAGAACTCTGAGGGGGTGATGAACCCAAAGTGGCGGGCCGCCAGCCACACCCGGTAGCCCACCCCAAAAAACAGCCCTGAGATCAGCGCCGTGGTGACCCCCACGGCCAAAAAAATCCCCAGGCCGTGGGTGTAGGCATCCGCCGGCACCCCGAGGAAGGTAAAGGCGCTGAGCAGCGTCGCCAGCGTGGTCAAGGTCAAGGCCAGGGATCCCAGCCCCCGCCCTGCCAGGAAATAGCTGACCGGATCCTGGCCGCTGCGGCGGTAGCTCCACCAACCAATGGCCGCCAGCAGCAGCAAGTACACCCCCACCACACCCAAACTCAAAACCGTGTCACTCATCTCCAGCCCTGGGCCAGCAAGTTCGCACAAAGTAGAAGTTCAGGGGCACCAACAGCAGCACCGCCAACCCTGCTCCCCAGTACCAAGCCGGGATCCCCAATAGCTGCGGCTGGGCCGAGCGGGATCCCACCCAGGTCAACAGCCACAGCAGCGGATAGATCCCCCACACCCAAGCCTGGCGTCCTTGTCCAAACCGCAATGGCCTTGTCGCCTGAGAACCACTGGCAGGATCCAATCCTGCCATTTGCCTATCTCCTGCTTTTTTGCTGACCATTACTTAGGGTACTACAGCCACTGTTGAGGGAAGCTGAACTTGTCTTTCTCCATTTCCGATCCTGCCGGCAAAAGGGAAGCTGGGGGCGAACGAGAGCGGCCCTACTGGCTGGCTTGGGCGCGGATTAGAGGGATCGGCCCCCATCGCCTCAAGCGGCTGGCGGAGTTCTTTGGATCCTTGGAACGGGCCTGGCAGGCGGATGTTCCGGCCCTGCTGCAGGTAGAGGGCATTGGCCCCACCCTGGCAGAAACGATTGTCTCTGCCCGTCCTGGCCTCGACCCTGGGGAGATCCTGGAGCAAACCCAGAAGCCCGGGATCCCCTTCCTAACCCCTGCGGATCCCGGCTATCCGCCCTTGTTGTGGGAGCTGCCGGATCCACCGCCCCTTCTCTACGTCTTAGGCGAGTGCCCCGACTGGCAGCAGCCGGCCATCGCTATTGTCGGCACCCGCGCCCCCACCCCCTACGGTCAGCAGTGGACCCAGAAAGTCAGCGCCGCCCTGGCGGAAGCTGGCTGCGTGGTGGTGTCGGGACTGGCCACCGGGATCGACGGCATTGCCCACCAAGCCTGCCTGGAGGCGGGCGGCAAGACGGTGGCCGTGGTGGGAACTGGGGTGGATCAGGTTTACCCCGCCCACCATCGCGCTCTCTACCGGCGCATCCTGGAACAAGGGGCCGTCCTCAGCGAATATCCCCCCGGCACGCCGCCGGCCAAGGAGCACTTTCCCCAGCGCAACCGCATTATCGCCGGCCTCTGCCGCGCCACCCTGGTGATGGAGGCCCCAGAGCGCTCAGGGGCGCTGATTACCGCCCACCTAGCCAACCAATACGGGCGGGAGGTGTATGCCCTGCCGGGGAATATCGACACGGCAGCGGCCCGCGGCTGTCTGCACCTCATCCGCAGTGGTGCAGCGATGATCCTGGGGATCGAGGAGCTGCTCCAAGAGCTGGGCTTAGTTCAGGGATCCCCTCTCCCAGACCAACCCTTGTCCGCCGGCCCCAGGGATCCGCAGCAGCAGCTTCTCTGGCAGCTCCTAGGCAACGACATCCTCAGCCTCGATGCCCTGGCTCAGGCCACCCAGATGGACATTGCCACCCTCTCCAGCACCCTGCTGCTTATGGAACTGGAGGGCTGGCTGGTGCAACTGCCGGGGATGCGCTACCAGCGGGCTCGCTGAGGTTGGATCCCTGCACCGCTTCTCCGATGGGAGCCCGGCATGTGGGATCCTCGTGGCGAGGGTTGTTGACATGGGTGCTGACGGGGTAGGCGGCCATGGCCTCTGCCGGGTAGGGGCGAAGCAAGGGCAGGAGCCGCGCCGGATCCCGCACCTGCGGATCCAGCCAGAGGTCGTAATCGTCTTCTAGCAAAATGGCCGGCATCCGCTCGTGGAAAAGCCCCATTAGCCGATTGGCTGGCGTGTTGAGGATGGCGCAAGTTTCTCTCTCCACCCCTTGTGGGCTGCGCCAGCGCTCCCAAATGCCGGCAAAGGCAAACACCGGTCGATCCAGCAGGTAAAACCAGTAGGGCTGTCGCTTGGCCGTGCCCTGGTCGGCCCACTCGTAGAAGCCATCTGCCGGGATCAGGCAGCGGCGGCGGCAAAAGGCCTGGCGGAAAGAGGGTTTCTCGGCCACGGTCTCGGCGCGGGCATTGATCCACCCGGCCTTGGGAGTGCGGCTCCAACTGGGGATCAAGCCCCAGCGGAACTGAGTGGCCTGGCGCTGAAGGGATCCCAGCCCCCTTGAGGCCACCACCGCCAGCAGCGGCTGAGCAGGGGCAATGTTGTAGCGGGGCTGGAGCGCCGCCACTGCCCCCCTCTCGAGTTGAAAATGCTGCTGCAGCCGTTCGGGAGCAACCGCCAGGCTAAACCGTCCGCACATCCGGGATCCCTCAAACCTGGGTGGAAATGCCCAGCAATTGGAGGAGCCCCCGCAGTGGGATCTCCACCTGCTCGGGACGGTGGTTGAGCTCGTAGCCCAGCTCGTAGATGGCCTTCTCCAGCAGATAGGCCTCTAGCAGCACTTCCAGCTCCTGCGGGCTGCGGGGCAGAAAAGCCCCTTGGGAAGCCACCTGGAGATACTCGGCCAAGAAAGCAGCACAAACCCAGCGGTGCCAAAACTGGGCCCAGCGCATCATGTCGGGGCACTTGTCCCCGCAGACCAGGCCGCTTTCCAGTTGCTGGCGCAAGCCGGTGTGAACGGCGTAGTCGAAAGAGCGCAGCATCCCTGCCACATCCCGCAGGGGGCAGCGTTTGAGGCGGCGTTCTCCCAGGGAGCGGGCCGGCTCCCCTTCAAAGTCGATGATGACAAAGTCCTTGCCGGTAAACAGCACCTGGCCCAAGTGGTAATCCCCATGGCAGCGAGTGCGCAAAGCCGTGATCTTCCGCTCCAGGATGAGGCGGAAGCGGCTCATGATCTCCCCTTCTTGGTCGCGAACAGCCCGGGCCAACTTGGCCTCCACCTCCGGCAGCTTGGGGATCTGCTTGTTCAGCAGCGGAAACACCTGCCCCACCAAATTGCGCATGGATTGATAGATGGAGCGCTGGTAAAGACTGGAGAAGGGCTCGGGGGCAAAGTCTTTGTTTTCGGTGTCGGCAGCCAGAGCAAGGTGCAGCTCGGCGGTGCGCTTGGCCAAGATCCGCACCGACTCCAGGTAGCTGCCAATGGTGGCGTAGGCCAGCTCCGGCAGGGGAAGTTGTGCAAGTTCCAGGAAGGATCCCTGCGGAACGGGCACGGGATCCACCTCTAGGTAGTGAACCAGCACCGTCTCGAAAAACTGCCCCAGGCTGTCCAGCGTGTAGTGCCAGGCATCCCCCTCGTTGGGGATGTACTCCTGCAAAATGGCCAACGTGATGGGCTGATCGCTGGGATCAAAGCCCCGCACCCCACGGCGGCGGCGATATTCCAGGGATCCCAACAGCCGCGGCACCCGCACCTGGGGATGGTGCTCCAGCAGGTAGCGGCCGATCTCTAGCTCTGGATTCACTCCCTCGGCCACCTTGCGATAGAACTTGAGGATGTACTGATTGCCGTAGACCACCGAGGTGTTGCTCTGCTCCGCCTTGAGGATGCGGGGTTCAAGGCCGAGGTCGTACTCAAAGGGAGCAAAGGTGGTGGCCCACAGCTCCCCTGAGGAGTGGCGCAGGCGGCCCTGCTGGGCGATGATCTGCAGCAGCAACGACAAAAAGGTTTTATCGGCCAGCGCGTCGAAAAGCACGCCCGGCGGATCCCCGGCCACCTGCACAGGGAGGATGACTGCCTGGGGTGTCTCTACGCGCAGGTGCAGGGCCGCCTCTTGGGTGGTGTAGCCCACGGGGAGAGAGTAGAGTTCTGCTTCCCCCTCGGTAAACTCGACTTGCAAGAGCAAAATCTGGCCCCGAAAGGGGGGATCCCCTTCCCGATTACAGGGAATGGCATCCAAGATCTGGGCCGACTGAATTTGGCGGGCTTTGGAGCCGAACCAACGGCAGCGGTAGAGGTAGTCGCCCAAGACCGCCTCCAGCCGCTCTTGGCTTTCCCCTTGAAAGAGGCTTTCCCACGTGGGGGCGATCAGAGTGGGCAGGCGATCCGGCTCTTCCGGTTTGCTGTGACTGGGGTGGATCCGCTCCGTTGGTCGCTGTGGCTCGAGGGAAAACCAGTAGAAGGAGTGGGGGCCCAGGGTCAGGAAATAGGGCAGTTGGCCGATGGGAGGAAACGGCGTGCGCCCGAAGATCTCTACCGGGATCAGCCCCTCCCAGTGGGCTAAGTCCAGCTCCACAAACTGCGCGTAGCGGGAGAGGTTGGCCACCACCAGGATGCGCTCGTCGCCGTAGGCTCGCATAAAGGCCAGCACCTTGCGGTTTTCCGGGTGCAGCAGCTCAAAAGAGCCGCGGCCAAAAGCTTGGAAGCGCTTGCGCACCGCAATCATCCGTTTCATCGTCCACCACAGGGAATAGGGGTTGTTCCGCTGCGCTTCCACGTTGACGGTTTCGTAGTGGTACTCGGCATCGATGACGATGGGCAGGTAGAGCTTCTGCGGGTTGGCGCGAGAAAAGCCGGCATTGCGGTCGGCGCTCCACTGCATCGGCGTGCGCACGCTGTTGCGATCCCCCAGGTAGATGTTGTCCCCCATGCCGATTTCGTCGCCGTAGTAGATCACCGGCGTGCCGGGCAGAGAAAACAGCAGGCTGTTCATCAGCTCGATGCGGCGGCGGCTGTTGCCCAGCAGCGGGGCCAGGCGGCGACGGATGCCCAGGTTGACCCGCGCGTTGGGATCCTTGGCGTAGACCTGGTACATGTAGTCCCGCTCTTCGTCGGTGACCATCTCCAGGGTGAGCTCGTCGTGGTTGCGCAAGAAAATAGCCCACTGGCAGGTTTCGGGGATGGGGGGAGTCTGCTGCAGGATGTCGATGATGGGGAAGCGATCCTCCATCTGGATGGCCATAAAGAGCCGTGGCATCAGGGGGAAGTGGAAGTCCATGTGGCACTCGTCTCCGTCGCCGAAGTAGGCCACAGCATCTTCCGGCCACTGGTTGGCCTCCGCCAGCAGCATACGGTTGGGATATCTTTCGTCAATGTATTTGCGTAGGGCCTTGAGGAAGGCGTGGGTTTCCGGCAGGTTCTCGCAGTTGGTGCCCTCCCGCTCGTACAGATAGGGCACCGCGTCCAACCGCAGGCCGTCCACCCCCATGCTCAGCCAAAAGTCCACCACCTCGAAGATGGCCTTCTGCACGGCAGGGTTGTCGTAGTTGAGATCCGGCTGGTGGGAGTAGAAGCGATGCCAGTAGTAGGCCTTGGCCACCGGATCCCAGGCCCAGTTGGAAGTTTCAAAGTCTTGAAAGATGATGCGGGCCTCTTTGTACTTTTCGGGGGTGTCGCTCCAAACGTAGAAATCCCGCTCAGGCGTGCCGGGGGCAGCGCGCCGAGCCCGCTGAAACCAGGGATGCTGATCGGAGGTGTGGTTGAGGATCAGCTCGATGATGACGCGGATCCCGCGTTGGTGGGCGGCATCTAGAAAGATTTTAAAGTCCTCTAGGGTGCCCAGGGTGGGGTTAACGTTGGTAAAATCAGAAACATCATAGCCATCATCCCGCAGGGGGGATGGGAAAAAGGGCAACAGCCAGATGGCCGTGATGCCGAGATCTTGCAGGTAGTCCAGCTTTTCCGTCAGGCCCTGGAAGTCGCCCACGCCATCGCCATCGCTATCGGCAAAGGCCCGCACCGGCACTTCGTAGATCACCGCGTCTTTGTACCAGAGAGGGCTGGGGGCCAAGCTGGAGCCAACAGAGCGAAGAGGAGTTCGGGTCATCATAGGGCGGCAACCAAAACAGAGGGGTCAACGTAAGGCGCGGGATTCCCCACCCGGGTGGGGAGGGATAGCGCCTCCTGACTGATTCTGGATATATCGCTTCA
>NZ_JANSJN010000021.1:0-29273 GCF_047462555.1 Synechococcus sp. B60.1 | reverse complement strand
GAGATCGCCGCCAGGGTGAGGCGCAGGGTTTCCGCCTGTAACTGGGCCGGGCTGGCCAGGGGATAGGCCAACTGTTGCATCACTTGGGGGCAATTCCCACCGCCAAGATCTAGGCTGGGATCCAACCAGTCCAGTTGCCTTTCGCAGGGGTTGGACGGGGTGCTGTGGATATCCTCCACCCCTGGATCGGCCCCGGTAAGGCGGAGCCAACACCGAAAGCTGGGCCAGAGTTGTGGGGGCAAAGCCCGCACCTGACCCGGCACAGCCCTGTCAAAATAGATGAGAAAGTCTGCCTTCCAGCCGTTGCAGGCCGGGCAGAGGGGCTGCAAGTTGGCAGCCGTGTTGGGCCCTCCGCGGCTGAGCGGGATAATGTGATCCTGAACAGGGGCGGATCCCACCTGTGACCATGGCCTGCCACAGCAGGGGCAACAGGGGTACCAGCGCAACAGTTGCCAGAACTCGGCAGCGGCCACCTGGCCCGTCAGGTCGTAGCTGCCCCGCTTTTCCTTGGCACGAGCGGCCTGTCGCTTCTGGCGTTGTCGTCTTGCACAGGTGGGGCAGGGATCCGGTCGAAACAGGAACTCATCCCCACACTCCGGGCAACGATAGGGACTCGACATCAGGACCTAAGACCCTGAACGGGCTAAAGAGCTTGTTTGGCCTGTTGCAGCGTCTGCTCAAACACCTCCAGCGGCTGCGCCCCCGAGAAGGCAATGCCGTTCAAGATGAAATAGGGCGTGCCGCCAATGCCCAGTTGAGAGGCCAGATCCATATCCCGCTGAATGGCTCGCTCTGCCGCCCGGCTGCGCCGATCCCGGTTGAACTTCTCCACGTTCAGGCCCAACTTCTCGGCAGTGGCCACATAAAACGCATCCCCAAGCTGGGATTGGTTGGCGAAGAGCTCGTCGTGGAACTCCCAGAACTTGCCCTGGCGGTGGGCAGCCCAAGCCGCGCGAGCCGCCGCCATCGCCTCCGGGTGGATGCTGGTCAAGGGCAGGTGCTTATACACCAAGGTCACCTCCTTCCCGTGCTCGGCCATGAACTGTTTGAGAGTGTCGTGGGCGCGAGCGCAGAAGGGACATTGGAAATCAGAAAACTCCACCAACACCAGCCGCAAAGTGTCGGATCCCAGTTGAGGAGAGTCTCCAATGACGGCACGCGGGTTCTCCCGCAACTGACGGCCAAATTCTTCCGCCAACTGCTGCTGTTGTTGCTGCTGCTCTTGGTACTGCCGCTGCTGGTACTCCTGCACAGCCTCAAGGATCACCTGGGGGTTCTTGCGAATGATCTGCAACACCTGCTCCTCCAAATCGGCTGGAGCTGCGAAGGCAACTTGGACAACACTGCTCATCCCCAGCCAAACCAGCAGCACGCCGAGGAACCCAGCCTTGGCCAAGTGCTGTCCCCACACGCAAAAAACCCTTGCCAGCCTATCCATTCCAAAACCCCCTCCAGGTATGCCCAGAGCTGTACAGCTCAACCAAGCTAACGCCAGATGGCGGCGATGTCTACCACGCTTTCGGGGGGATCAGGAGTTGGTCGCTTGGAGAAGCTGCTCCTTAATCCGCTGCAGCTGGCTGGCCCAACGGGGATCCGGCTCAGAGGCCCCTTCGGTCTCGGCAACGACATTGCCTCCGCCCCCTTTGTGGCCCCGCTGGCGTTGCTTCTTGCTGGGGGCGGACTTGTCCCCCGACTCTTTGGAGCCTTTGGAAGAACCTCGGGGCTCAGGATCCCCGGGCGCCCTGGAATCCTTGCCAGCGTCTTTGGCAGACTCCTTAGCTGGGGAGCCGGAGGCTGCTGCTTTGGCTTCGGCGTCTTCCCGTTTCTCCCGCGGCTGGGCAATCTCGATGCGCAAGTTGACATCGCCAAAGCTATGGCCGTTGAATTTCTCGATGTACTGCTGCGCCTGCTCTTCGGTGCTCACGGTTACAAACCCGAAGCCGCGACATTTGCCTGTCCGCCGATCCCGAATCACCTTGGTGGAAATGACCTCACCTGCAGAGCTAAAGAGCTTCTCCAATGCCTGACGATCCACCTCTTCCGGCAGATTTCCGACATACAGACGAACGGGCATGATGCAGCGAAGCTCCTTATCGAAATAACAGAAGGCCAAAATGCAACGGGTCAATCCAAAAGCATTGGGGCTGCCAGATTAGGAAACCCAGAACTCAGTAGTTCATTGTCCCATCCCAGCGCAGCACAAACCGCAACCTTTGCAAAGCATAAAGCTATTTTTCAATTTACCTCAGGCCCAAGCCAAAAAGCTGAGCAAAACGGCTTTGTCGATTGGCTGGCTGACCCAGGGCAGCTTTTGCAGGGAGCGGCGTTGGCCGGCGGTTCCTGCCTAGGTCCAACCAGCGCTGCTCAAGCGATCCCGATGGAGAAAGGGACGGGCCTGGGGCCCGGTATAGTCGGCTACGAGATGGCCTCGCCCCCGCAGTTGGTAGCGGTAGGTTACTAGGCCTTCCAGACCCACCGGGCCGCGCGGCGGCAGCTTTTGGGTGCTGATCCCCACCTCCGCCCCGAAGCCATAGCGAAAGCCATCGGCAAAGCGGGTGGAGGCATTGTGAAAGACCCCTGCTGCGTCCACTTCGTCGAGAAAGCGCTGGGCAGCGGCGGCGTCTTCGGTCACGATGGCCTCGGTGTGCCGGGATCCGTACCGTTGGATGTGGGCAATGGCCTCGTCGAGGGAATCCACCATTTTGATAGCTAGAATCAGGTCGGCGTACTCAGTGCTCCAGTCGGCCTCAGTGGCCGGGATCAGATCGGGTACCAGCTCGCGGCAGCGGGGATCCCCGCGCAGCTCTACCCCTTTCTCGCGCAGCGACTGCACAGCCAGGGGCAAAAATCGAGGGGCGATGGCCGCGTGCACCAGCAGGGTCTCGATGGCGTTGCAGGCGGCAGGATACTGGGTTTTGCTGTCCAGCGTCAGCCTCACCGCCATGTCCACATCGGCGGCCCGATCTACGTACAGGTGACACAGGCCATCGGCATGGCCCAGCACCGGGATGCGAGTATTTTGCATAATGTAGCGGACAAAGCTGCTGGAGCCGCGCGGGATGATGAGATCCACCAGCCCTTCCAGTTGCAGCAGGGCTTTGATCTCCTCGCGGCTGGTGAGCAATTGCAGGGATCCCTGGGGAAAGTCTGGGATCTGCTGCAGCCCCGCCTGGATGGCAGCCATCAGGGCCTGGCAGGAGAGTAGCGCCTCCGATCCGCCTTTGAGCAGGACGCTGTTGCCTGTCTTCACGGCCAGGGCAGCAATTTGCACCAAGGCATCGGGCCGCGACTCGAAGATCACCCCCAGCACTCCTAGAGGGTAGGTGCGCCGCTCCAGCACCAGCCCCTCGTCCAATTCCCGGATCAGCAAGGCCTGCCCCACCGGATCTGGCAGCCGCAGCACCTGCCGCACCCCAGCCACCATCTCGGCCAATTTCTGGGCGTCCAACTTCAAGCGGGCGTAGGCCGAGGCGGACAGCTCGCCGGCCTTGACCTGCTCCGCTGCCCGGGCCAGATCCGCTTGATTGGCTGCCAAGATAGTCTCCTGCTGCGCCAGCAAAGCGGTGGCCATGGCCTCTAGGGCGGCATTCTTTACCGCAGTGGGCAAGGTAGCCGTGCGTCGAGCGGCAGCGCGAGCCAACTGCACCTGGGCCAGCAGGGGCGAGTCAGCAGCAGCTTCCGGCAGGCTGGGAGAGTCGGTTACAAGAGACATAGACTCCAGAAGAAGACGAAAACGCTCCTGCAAATGGGATTCCGGGAGCACCTTTGCAGAGATCCCTGTGCTACGTTGGGCACAGTTGGGCTGTACCATTTGCAGCCTACCAAACTTTGGATCCCACCTGCCGTGGCAGGGGGCATTGCTCTGTCCCTGAGATAAAGTTGGGGCAGAGAAAGGCCTCTGTGCGAAACCCCTAGAGGCTGGAGATCAACCTCGACTTTTAGACCTTGTCTGCCAGGAGAGCCAATGAGAAAGCGCGGGTTTGTGGTTAGTGCAACGGCTGCGGTGGTCACAGCCGTGTCGCTTGTCGGGGTGCAGCTATCCATGCCGGGTTGGGCAGGGTTTCGCCGGGATCCCAAAGAGGTGGTGGACGAAGTTTGGCAGATTGTCAATCGGGAGTACGTCGATCCTTCCTTTAATTCCGTCGACTGGGAGGCGGTGCGCCGCGATCTGCTCAGCCGCGAGTATGCCACCCGCGAGGAGGCCTACGAGGCGATTCGAGAGGCTCTCAAGAAGCTGAACGATCCCTACACCCGCTTCTTGGATCCGGATCAGTTTGCCAGCATGCAGATCGACACCTCTGGCGAGCTGACGGGGGTGGGGATTACCCTTGGCTTGG
This sequence comes from Synechococcus sp. B60.1, assembly GCF_047462555.1. NCBI lineage: Bacteria > Bacillati > Cyanobacteriota > Cyanophyceae > Synechococcales > Synechococcaceae > Synechococcus > Synechococcus sp. B60.1. The sequence continues at coordinate 24,936 of NZ_JANSJN010000021.1, read as the reverse complement.
ATCAAGAGACCAACGAGCTGGTGGTGATCTCCCCCATCGAAGGGTCTCCCGCCGATCGCGCTGGGATCAAGTCCAAAGATGTGATCGTGCGCATCGACGACAAATCCACCGAAGGCATGGACACCAACACCGCCGTCAGCCTCATTCGCGGCGAGCCGGGCACGCGGGTGCGGCTGACCATCCGTCGCGAGGGGGAAGGGCTGAAGGTATTCGACTTGGTGCGGGAGAGAATTGAGCTGGCCACTGTGCGCTATGCGGTTCACCAGGAAAATGGCCTGCCCATCGGCTACATTCGCATTACCCAGTTTTCCGGCAATGCCGCCGACAAGGTGCGCCAGGCCATTCGCGAGCTGGAAAAGCAAGGCGTAGTTGCCTATGTGCTGGATCTGCGGGCCAACCCAGGGGGGCTGCTCTACTCCAGCGCCGAGATTGCCCGCATGTGGATCGACCGAGGCAGCATTGTCTCGACGGTGAACCGGCAAGGGGAGCAGGATCGCCTCACGGCCAACAACACCGCCCTTACCGACAAGCCTTTGGCCGTTTTGGTGGATGGGGGATCCGCCAGCGCCAGCGAGATCCTGTCGGGAGCCTTGCAAGATAACCGTCGCGCCGTGATCATCGGCACGCAAACCTTCGGCAAGGGCCTGGTGCAGTCGGTGCATCCCCTCTCCGATGGGTCGGGCCTGGCGGTGACCATTGCCCGCTATCGCACCCCCAAAGGCACCGATATCGATCACAAAGGCATCACCCCGGATATTGTCGTGGAACTGTCCGAAGAAGATCTCAATCGCCTCAGCCGGGATCGCGAGTTGGTGGCCACTCCCGCCGACCCGCAATATGCCGCCGCCATCCAGGCCCTCCAGGCACAGATCTCGGCCCGCCAGCAACAGGCCAAGGAGCCAATGCGTTCCTCTTCCCTCTAGCCAGTGTGGGGGCCCAGGCTGCGAGACCTTGCTGAGTAGCGACCTTGCGCTGGTGAGCAGGCAGCAGCTTCGGCAGGCAGGTTGAGGCGACGCGGGGCTGGAAGTTGTTGGCGGAGGTGGTGAAGCGCTATGGCGGGGTTGCAAGCTGTAGAATCCATCAACTTGGCTGGGCGGGATCTGCTCAAACTCAGCGACCTGAGCCCGGCGGAGCTGGCGGCCTTGCTAGCTCAAGCGGCGGAACTGAAGCGGGATCCCTATCGGGTGGATCTGCGCGGACGGGTGCTAGGGCTGTTGTTCCAGAAGGCTTCTACCCGCACCCGCGTCAGCTTTACCGCTGCCATGGCCCAGTGCGGGGGCAGCACCCTGGATCTGGTGCCGACGGCGATGCAGATGAGCCGCGGCGAGCCCTTGCCGGATACGGCCCGCGTCCTCTCCCGCTACCTGGACGCGATTGCCATTCGCACCTACGACCAGCGGGAGCTGGAAACCTTTGCCGAATATGCCGAGATCCCGGTGATCAACGCCCTCACGGATCAGTTTCACCCCTGCCAGGTTTTGGCCGATCTGCTCACCATCCAGGAGAACTTCGGCCAACTGGCAGGCCTGACCTTGGCCTATTGCGGTGATGGCAATAATGTTGCCCATTCCCTGCTGCTGGGCTGTGCCATGAGCGGGATTCACATCCGCGTCGCCACGCCCCCCGGCTACGAGCCGGATGCAGCAGTAGTAGCAGAAGCACAGGCCTTGGCCCAGGGATCCCAGGTGTGGGTCTTGCAGGATCCCCATGAGGCCGTCTCGGGAGCCCAGGTGGTCTATACCGACGTGTGGGCCAGCATGGGCCAAGAGGATCAGGCCGAGGCCCGCAAAGCCCATTTTCTGCCCTACCAGGTCAACGCCGCGCTGATGAAACTGGCGGATCCCGAGGCCATCGTGCTCCACTGCCTGCCCGCTCACCGGGAAGAGGAGATTACGGCCGAGGTTTTGGAGGGATCCCAGTCCCGTGTGTGGGATCAGGCAGAAAATCGCCTCCACGTGCAAAAGGCACTGCTGATCCAACTGCTGGGGGCAGGGTGACCCCAGAGACAGGGGAGGTGTCAACGGTTATTGGCGGGGCGGCGGGCGGCAATGGCCAGGCTGACGTTGGGCAGCCGCTGCAGGGTATCCATCACCTCTACCACTTTGCCGTGGGAGAGGGCCAAATCGGCGTTGATCACCACCAGGCGGCGCCCTTCAGCCGGCTTCTCGGCCAGGATGCGTTCCACTGCCGGGAGCAGAGCGGAGAGATCGGCAATTTTCTCCTGGTTGACGGCAATTTGGCCCTCAGCCGTGATGCTCACCGTAACGTCTGGCTGGCGGCGGGCTTCGGCTGTGGAGGCCTCTGGCAAATTGACCTCGAGAGCCTCGGAGCGGGTAAGCACCAGGCTGGCGATGACGAAAAACACCAAGATCGAGAAGATGACATCGATTAGAGGCACGATGTTGATCTCGGCGGGTCGAAAGTTTTCTTCTGGGATGCGCATAGGCTAGGAGGGATCAAGCGAGGAGTAGGGCGGAAGGGTGGAGCTGCCGCTGGGGCTGGACTTTGCGTAGGGGTACTGGGAAAGCTGTTGGGCTTGCATCTCTTGCCGCTGGCGATGCAGCAACTCCAGCTCGCCGCCGTACTCCTGAATCTTGGAGAGCTGCCGCAGGTACAGGGAGCGGAAGGCGTTGGAGATCAACAAGGTGGGAATGGCCACGATCAGCCCAAAGGCGGTCGAGTAGAGGGCCTCGGCAATCCCCTGCCCTACCCCCTGAGTATTGGTGCCGCCAATATCCCCGAGTTGGATGGAGCTGAGGATCTGGATGATGCCGGTAACCGTGCCCAGCAAGCCCAGGAAGGGGGCAACGGTGATGACGGTGTCGAAGAGGGTGTTAAAGCGTTTGAGCAGGGGCACTTCTGCCGCCAGGGCTGTCTCCAGGGCCAATTTAAAATCCTCGGGGCTGGCTTCGTTGAGCTCCAGGCCGGCCAAAAAGATGCGCGCAATAGGCAGGTCGGCATTTTGCTCCAGCAGGTACTGGGCGGCCCTGGGGTTGCGGCGGTACTGGCTCAGGGCTTGTCGCACCACCTCCTCCTGCCGATGGGTGACTTTCCACCAAAACAAGGCCCGCTCGATGCAACAGGCAACCGAGAAGACCGAGAACGTCAACAGGGGGATGGAATAGTACCAACCCTGGATCATGAGCTGCAAGACTCTATCCATGCGATCCTGATTACCCCCTTCTAGCGGCAACTCACGCTCATCTTGTCATAGCACTTTCTCAGCAGGGCTGGGATCCCTTTTGAGCGGCTGGGATTGCACCTCCTGGCATCCTGAACCATCTCTTGACGGTTTGACTGCTGGGGTGAGCCACAGCCAGGTGCGCCTCTCCCAAGTCAACCCCAGCCATTTCTCTGACTCTTGGCACTGGCAACAGCCTCCTATCTCCCTCGCCGCAGGAACGCGGAGCAGTCGGCATCCATACCTGGGCCTGCGCTGCTGATTTTCTGGTAAGGGCGCTATGCTGGGGCGTGGGATATTAACCTGTTGGGGTTTGTTAGGCAACTCTGATCTCGATCTCTTGGGATAGCTCAAAACCGATGTCTGCTCAGTCCTTCCCCCCTTTGGCTCTCCTAAGTGTCTCCGATAAAACTGGCCTGATCCCGCTGGCTCAGGCCCTCGTGCAGGAGCACGGCTTTCAACTGCTCAGCAGCGGAGGCACCGCCAAGGCGCTTTTAGAGGCCGGGATCCCGGTCACCCCTGTTTCAGACCATACCGGCGCCCCGGAAATCTTGGGGGGACGGGTGAAAACGCTGCACCCCCGCATTCACGGGGGCATTTTGGCCCGCCTGGAGCGCGGCGAAGACCGGGCGGATCTGGAGGCCCTGGGGATCCCTCCCATCCAACTGGTGGTGGTCAATTTCTATCCTTTCGAGCAGACGGTGGCTCAGCCAGGGGTGTCGCTGGAGGAGGCTTGCGAGCAGATTGACATCGGCGGGCCCACGCTGGCGCGGGCGGCAGCCAAAAATTATCCCCACGTTACCGTGCTAACGGATCCCAGCCAGTACCCTCAGTACTTGCAACTGCTCTCTAGCTCCTCCAGCGAGGCGGAGCGGCTGGCCTTTCGCTTCCAGTGCGCCCGCCGCGCCTTTGAGCAGGTGTTGGCCTACGACCGCGCCATTGTCCACTACCTGGCCCGCTCCGAGCTGTCCCACTCCTCTCCACCTCCAGCTCCTGCAGCCGCTGCCGCAGAGGTTTTTCAACTGCAAGGGATCCCTTGGCAGCGCTTGCGCTACGGAGAAAACCCTCACCAAGCCGCCACCTGGTATGTGGTGGATGCGGCTGCTCCCGGTTGGCATCGGGCCAAACAGTTGCAGGGGAAAGAGCTGAGCTACAACAACCTGCTGGATCTGGAGGCGGCTCGCGCCCTGGCAGCAGAACTCAGCCTAGGGCTTGGCAACGGCCCTAAGCCAGCGGTGGCGGTGATTGTCAAGCACAACAACCCCTGTGGGGTAGCCGTTCGCCCAACCCTGGCTGCCGCTTTTGAGGCGGCTTTGGCTGCCGATCCCGTCTCCGCCTTTGGGGGCATCGTTGCCCTCAACCAAACTTTGGACAGGGAGACTGCCCAGCGCCTGGCGGAGCCTTTTTTGGAGTGCGTGGTTGTCCCGGCCTGCCCACCTGAGGCAGCTGAGCAACTGGCAGCCAAAAAGAACTTGCGGCTTTTGGTTTTGCCGGACTTTGAGGTTGGGCCAACCCAAAACCTCCGCACACTGGCGGGGGGTTTTCTGGTGCAGGAGGCCGACTTGCCCCAGGAAGCCGACCGCCGGCAGTCCTGGCGGGTGGTGAGCGAGCGCCAGCCGACACCGGAAGAGTGGGCGGATCTGGAGTTTGCCTGGATAGTTTGCAAATACGTCAAATCCAACGCCATCGTCGTTGCCCGGCAGGGGCAGACTCTCGGCATTGGGGCAGGCCAGATGAACCGGGTGGGTGCCGTCGAGATTGCCCTTCGCCAGGCCGGCTCGCAGGCGGCAGGAGCGGTTTTGGCCAGCGACGGCTTTTTCCCCTTTGCCGACAGTGTGGAGGCGGCAGCCCGTGCTGGGATCCGCGCCATCATCCAGCCGGGAGGCAGTCTCCGCGATGCCGATTCTATTGCTGCTGCCAATGCTGCCGGCATCGCCATGGTCTGCACTGGCATCCGTCACTTTTTGCACTAGGGCAGACCCCAAGCTCTGGCCCGCTCCGCCAGCCAGCCCTCGGCGCGCAGGTTCTCCAGCTCGCGGCGCACCCGCAGCCGCAATTCAGCATGCTCCAGCCCCTTGGGCAGGGCAATGCCCAGCCCCACTGTCGCCAACGGGGATCCCAGAAACTGAAACTGGGGGTGCTCCGCCAGCCACCCCGCCAGCACCGAGCGATCCGCTGCCCAGACCTGTACCGCTCCTTTTAGGAGCAACTCCGCCCCTTCCCGGTAGGAATCCACCGCCACCAACTCAACCCCTGGGAGGTAGCGCTGGAGGTAAGCAATAGCAGCCGATCCGCGCAGGACGGCAATCCGCCCGCCGCCCACATCCGACCAGCTCGTCCAGTTTTGGGAACGGGCCACAACCAAGCTGGAGCCATCCAGGTAGTAGGCCGAGGTGAACTCCACCTGGCGCGCCCGATCCGGTGTGATGCCGATCTGAGCGATGGCCAGATCCACTTCCCCTGCAGTCAGCACCTGTAGCCGCTCCACATTGGCCACTGGCACCAGCTCCACCGCCGCCGGGGATCCCAGCAGCCGGGATCCCAGCTCGCGGGCTAGGTCAATCTCAAACCCCTGCAGCTTGCCTTCGGCATCGCGAAACCCCAACGGCTTCAGGTTGTCTTTGACTGCAACTCGCAACTGACCCGAACGAACAATCTCTGACCAGGGACGGGCAGCGGCAGGGATCCCTAGGCAAACTAAGGCCAGGCTGGCCGCCCAGCAAGACCTCTGGATCGCCGAGGCCAACGGAGGCCGAGATCCCATCCCCTTCAGGCGGTGCGGGACTGGCGGGCCGCAGCCACCACTTGGGTGAAGGCTTCGGGATCCAGGAAAGCCAAGCGGGCCAACATTTTGCGATTGAGCTGGATATTGGCTTTTTTGAGGCCGTCGATGAACTCGCTGTAGCGCAGGCCCTGGGCGCGGGTGGCGGCATTGATGCGGGCAATCCAGAGGCGGCGAAAATCTCGCTTCTTGCGGCGGCGATCCCGGTAGGCACTGCGCAGGGCCTTCATCACCTGCTGGTTGGCGGTGCGGAACAGCTTAGAGCTGGCTCCGCGAAAGCCTTTGGCCAGCTTGAGGATCTTCTTGCGACGCTTGCGGGCAACATTGCCCCGTTTGACTCTCATGGCGGTAACTCAATACAGACAGATGGATACAAGGGCGAACAAGCCTTGAGACTTTTGGCCTGTCGTGGCGATCGGCTCACCCTAGGCTGAGGGAGTGGAGGAAGCGGCGCAACGGGATCCCACCTAGTGGGTGTTGGGCAGCATCAGGCGCACGTTGGCCAGATCCCGTTCATCCACCAGGGCCACGCCGGCCAATTTGCGTTTGCGGTTGGTGGTTTTGTGCTCAAGCAAGTGGTTGTGCCCGGCCCGGCGACGCATGAACTTGCCGCTGCCGGTGAGGCGAAAGCGCTTGGCGGCTGCCTTGCGAGTTTTGATTTTGGGCATGGCAATAACCCCAGAAATGGCCAGGGGAAAGGTCACAGTCTCCTAGCATAAGCTAGGGAAGACCAAGAAAGCAAATGCCGCAATGGCCTCTTCCTGTCTCAAAGCCGCCAAGAGCCCTCAAAAACTGTTCTCTTGCGGCTCCAAAAGCAACACTTGCCAGCGCAGCAACTGCTGCAACTGCGGCCAGCTCAGGGGAGAGTCTAGGCTTTCTTGAAGGGCTTGGACGGTGCGGATCCCGTCCACCTGCTGCAGGAAGGCGAAGGCTTCCTCGCTGAGGGAGATGGCCTCATAGGCGTAGTTGAAGAGGCTCCGCCCCGGCCACAGGCCCAGGCAGGGGCTGAGGTGGGCAACTGCCGCGGCCACATCCTCTGGATGGGTCCATTCCCAGCGGCGAATAGGGGGCTTGCCGAGAAAGAGCTCGTAGTGGGCCACCACCGGATCCAACAGCTCGATTAGGCGGTAGCGCTCCGGCTCCGGCAGTTGGGCTGCCTGGGCCAGTAGGGTTTCATCTTTGCCCAACACCCGCTCCAGCCGCCAGAACTCTGGGTTGGAAAAGCGCAAAAACTGCAGCCCTGAAGCCTGAATTAGCTCAAACAGCGTCTCGATGGTGTAGTCCACTTCCTGCGGGTGCAGGTACATATCGGCAAAGCATTCGTCGTCCACGTTTTCGATGGCCCAGCGGGCGCGTTCCTGCTGCTGGATGCGGTTGCTGTCTGGCAAAATCTGGAAAAGGCGGCGGCCCACCTGGAGCCCTTGCTGTAGGTGTTCTGCGGAAGCTAGCGGCTGATGCTCTGAGCCAGTGACCAAGAGGCGGATGGCCTTCTGCATCAGGCGGATCTCGTGGCGGCCCAGCTCGCCGTACACAAATAGGTGCAGGATCCCGCCGGGAGCCAGCTTGTTTGCCAGAGCCTGCAGCCCCGCCACCGGATCCGGGAGGTGGTGGAGCATGCCTACGCAGTTGATGAAGTCGAACTGCCCCGGCAGTTGGTCAATGTCGTAAACGTTGAGTTGGCGAAAGTGCACCGGTGGTGCCTGGGAAGCCCGGCAGCGGGCCTCGGCAATCTCCAGGGCGCGGCTGCTCAGGTCAAAAGCCCAGATTTCGGCGTTGGGGTTTTGGTGGGCGATATACTCCGTCCCCACCCCAGAGCCGCAGCCGGCGTCCAGGATGCGCACTGGACGGCGGCCTGGATGAGCACCTGTGCAAAAGGCATAGGCCTGGGGCCAGCTCCAGCGCCAGTTCCACCCCGGCGGGGGAACGGTGCCGATGGGCTGTGGCGGGAAGGGGTAGAGGTCGTAGAGCTGCCGCACTTGTTTGAGAATCTGTTCGGCGCTGCGGGACTGCATAGGCTCTCCGGCCAGACTATCCAGACTATAGTGACGATATCTCCCCTGAGGACATTTCTCGCCAACGCTCTATGGTTGTCCGCGCTTCCCATCCTCTGCAAGCTGGCCTCACCTTTAACTGGATCAAGCTGACGGCTGAGCTCAAAAAAATTCTCGATCCCCGGCGAGTGATCAGCAAGCCGGAGGAGCTGTTGGTTTACGAGTGTGACGGGCTGACCAGCTACCGGCAAAGGCCGGCTTTGGTGGTGTTGCCGCGCACCACAGAAGAGGTGGCGCAGGTGGTGAAGCTGTGCAGCCGCTACCAGGTGCCCTTTGTGGCGCGGGGATCCGGCACTGGCCTTTCGGGAGGGGCGCTACCCCTGGAAAATAGCGTCGTCATCGCCACCACCCTGATGAAACAGATCCTGGAGATTGACCTAGACAACCGCTGCATGGTGGTGCAGCCGGGGGTGATCAACGCCTGGATTACCCAAGCGGTGGCTGACCAGGGCTATTTTTATGCGCCGGATCCCTCTAGCCAGTCGGTTTGCTCCATCGGCGGCAATGTGGCGGAAAACTCCGGCGGCGTCCACTGCCTCAAGTACGGGGTAACAGCCAACCACATCCTCGGCTTGACGGTGGTGCTGCCGGATGGGGAAGTGGTGCGCTGGGGGGGCAAGATCCCGGAGATGCCCGGCTACGACTGGGTAGGTCTGTTTGTCGGTTCCGAGGGCACCCTGGGCATCGCTACCGAGATTACCCTGCGCCTGCTGAAAACCCCGGCCCAGGTTCGGGTTTTGCTGGCGGACTTCGACAGTGTAGAAGCAGCGGGATCCGCCGTCTCTGACATTATCGCTGCCGGGATCATCCCCGCCGGCCTGGAGATCATGGACAACTTCAGCATCAACGCCGTCGAGGATGTGGTGCAGTTGGGCTGCTACCCGCGGGATGCGGCGGCCATCTTGCTGGTGGAGGTGGACGGGCTGGAGCTGGAGGTGGAGGAAGCCGGCCAACAGGTGAGGGCGCTGTGCCTCAAAAACGGGGCCCGCCAGGTGCAAGTGGCAGCCGGCCCAGAAGAGCGGGCGCGGCTATGGAAAGGGCGCAAGGCGGCCTTTGCTGCAATGGGCAAGCTCAGCCCCAACTACTACGTCCAGGATGGGGTGATCCCCCGCAGCCAGCTAGCCTATGTCCTCAAAGAAATCGAGCGCCTCAGCCGCGAATACGGCTACCCGGTGGCCAATGTGTTCCATGCCGGCGACGGCAATCTCCATCCGCTGATCCTCTACGACGAGTCGGTGCCGGGATCCCTGGAGCAGGTGGAGAAACTGGGGGGCGAGATTCTCAAACTCTGTGTGCGCCTGGGGGGTAGCCTTTCTGGCGAGCACGGCATCGGGGCGGAGAAACGCTGCTACATGTCGGAGATGTTTACGCCCACGGATTTGGAGAGCATGCAGTGGGTGCGGCAGGTATTTGACCCGCAGCACATCGCCAACCCCGACAAGATCTTTCCCACTCCCCGCACCTGCGGCGAGGCGGCCCATGCCCACCGGCGGCCGGAATGGCAAGGGATCCCTGTCTTCTAGCTGGCCTGCCGCTGCTGCTGCAGCTCGGCAAAGGCCTGGGCAAAGTCTTCCTGGCAGATGACCAAGGTTTTGGCCTCCACCGTCTCGGCAGTGGCGCGGTGGCGGCGAATAGCAGCAATGGCGGCACGGTTACTGAGCAGGGCCAGGTCGGCACCACTCCAGCCTTCGGTGCGCTCGGCCCACACCTCCAGATTTACATCTGGCCCCAGGGGACGCTTGCGGTTATGTACAGATAAGATTTCCCACCGCCCGGCGCGATCCGGCAGCTCCACACTCAGGTGCAGCTCCAGCCGGCCAGCGCGGGTGAGGGCGGGATCCAAACTGGCTTTGCGGTTGGTGGCCGCCACTAGCAAGACCCCCTGGCTGGGACGGATCCCGTCCAGTTCGGCCAGCAGTTGCCCCAGAACCCGGTCACTGACGCCACTGTCGCCGGAGTAGCTGCCTCGCGCGGGAGCGAGGGTGTCGATCTCATCGATGAAGATGACGCAAGGGGCACACTGGCGGGCGCGGGCAAAGAGTTCCCGCACCGCCTGCTCGGAGGATCCCACCCATTTGCTCAAAAGCTCCGGGCCGGAGACGGCGATGAAATTGGCCTTGGCCTGGGAGGCGATGGCCTTGGCCAGCAGCGTCTTGCCGGTGCCGGGGGGCCCGCTGAGGAGGATCCCTTTGGGGGCCTGGGCCTGGGCCTGCTCGTACAGCTCCGGGTGCAGCAGGGATCCCTCGATGGCCTCCTGCAAAATCTGCTTGGCGTGCTCCAGGCCGCCGATCTGATCCCAGCTCACCTGGGGCGACTCAATTTCCACCGAGCGCAACACCGCCGGCTTTACCTGTTGCAGAGCCTGCTGAAAGTCCGCCGCCGAAACCGTCAGCGACTCAGGGACAGGGGATCCCAAATCCGGCACCTGGCGCCGCAAAGCTGCATAGGCTGCCGCCTGGCACAGGCCGCGCAGATCCGCCCCCACAAAGCCCAGCGTCTGATCCGCCAGGCTGTCCAAATCCACATCCTCCGCCAGCGGCATGCCGCGGGTGTGAATGGCCAAGATCTCCCGCCGCCCCTCCCGATCCGGCACCTTAAAGATGATCTCCCGGTCAAAGCGCCCCGGTCGCCGCAGCGCCGGATCCAGGGCCTCAGGTCGGTTGGTGGCTGCCAGCACCACAACACCTTTTTGAGCCGCAAACCCGTCCATCAGCCCCAGCATTTGAGCCACCAGGCGTTTTTCTACCTCCCCCTCGACGGCGGCGCGGTTGGGGACAAGAGCATCGATTTCGTCAATGAACACCAGACAGGGAGTCGACTTAGCCGCCTTCTCAAAAAGCTGCCGCAGGCGCGCCTCCGCCTCCCCGTAGTACTTGCCGATCAGCTCTGGGCCGACAATGGCGATGTAGTTCACCCCCAGGCTCTCGGCCAGGGCGCGGGCCGTCAGAGTCTTGCCGGTGCCAGGGGGGCCTACCAACAGCACGCCACGGGGCGGATCCAGTCCCAGCTTGGCCAGCAGATCGGGCCGCTTGAGGGGGATCTCGACCATTTCCCGCAAAGCTTGGAGCTGTTCCCTCAGCCCCCCCACATCCCTGAGGCGCGGCCCTGGGCCGGATTCCGTCCCGCTGAGGCGGTCGGCGACCAAATCAGGCGAGGGAGCAGCCTTGGGCTGTTCGCGCCAGCTTGCTGTGGACATCACCTGAGGCTCGCTGCTCCAGGAGGGATCCCCCGTCTGGGCGCTGCTGCGGCGACGGGGGATGGAGCCGGAAGGGGGAATAGAGCTGCCCAAAGAACGGGCCTGGATGCGCACCTCAGTTCGCAGCTCCCCCGTGTTTCTTTTCTCGTCCAGTTTCTGGGCTAGCTCAATAAGCTGCTCAATACCCTGGATAAAATCGCTTAGATCCGCCACAGCCGGGGTTTTCCGTCTACAAATAACCCACCAACAGAGGTTTTAGCCCATCCCTTGCCGGCTGAGGCTCTCCCCCGACCCAAAAGCAGGCAACTTTCAGCCAGGGATCCGACGCCGGCAAGCTTTCTGGTCAGCACACACCTAGGGAGAGCGGGACTCGGCGATGGCCGAGAGGGGGGAAGGGCTGGCGGAGAGCTTGCGCACCTCAGAGCAGAAAGAGGCCATGCTGAAGCCGCCAAAGCGCTTGACGGTGCTGGCCCGCAGGCGCAGGTTCGGGCTGGCAAACCAGATGCGCTCCTCTGACTCAGTCATCTCATATTCGGTGTAGAGGGTGAGGGCGCCGTCGGATCCCATGACGTAGGTGCCGGCCACCGGCACTTTCTCGGCATAGCCCTGGTCCCGCAACAGTTGCCCCCGCATGGGATTATCGGGATCGGGGATGGGAACCAGCACCACATCGCCTTTGTACTCTTCGTTGTCCCACTCCTGCTCCCCATTCCACTGCACTCGCGCCGCCCCCACGGCCCGCCGTGGATCCACCTTGAACAGCTCACAAACCTGGATAACTGCCGGATCGGCGGGCGAAAGGGTGGCAATTTGTACCCGCGATCTCCCCCCCTCAGAGCGGCGAAAGGCCAAGTGATGGCTGGTACGCTGACACATCCACTCGCCAGCGCTGAGGGCAAAAAACTCCATTACGGTCATCATGGCCGACGCGGATCCTCATCGATAACAACCGGGATTTGCCGATTCTAGCTTGTGCTGTAGCCGTAGATTTGCTCTTGCCGGCTCTGCTGTTCGCGCCAAAACTGCTCGGCAAAAGCCACCGTCGGGTGGAGGGGGGCGCGGGGTTTGCTGCGCAGAGGCATATTGGCCTCTTCAGGAGTGCGGTTGCCCTTGCGCTGGTTGCAGCGCTCGCAGGCCGTGACTACATTGTCCCAAGTGTGGGATCCCCCGCGAGAAAGAGGCACGACATGATCCAGGGTTAGGTTATGGGTGCTGCCGCAGTACTGACAGGTGTGGTGGTCCCGCCGCAAAACCTCCCGCCGGTTGACAGGGGGCACCCGCCAGGATCGCTCCTTGCCTTTGATGGTCAGGCGGATGTGCTCGGGCACCTCGATCACCTGGCTAGGGGAGCGCACCTTCCACACCGGCACATTCATCATCGCCAGCGGCTCTGCCTTGCCCGTCAGCAGCAGCACAATCGCCCGCCTAATGTTGACCCGGCTAATGGGCAAGTAGTTTTGGGAAAAGACAACAATCGACTGTTCCAGGACGTGGGTAGCAGCAGTCATGACTTAGCTCTTCCATTTGCCGCCATTGTCCTGAGAAATCTGGCGAATGACAAGGTTTTCCCGCAGTGGGCACCATCCAGGTGGAGCCCCACCATTCAACATTCCAGAGTTTCTTACGATCGGGAGCCGGACAGATGGGCTAGTATCCGGGTGATGGTTGGATCCCGTGCCTCCCATGACCTACCCGCTGCATGTTGCCCTGGTTTGGCACCAACACCAGCCCCTCTACAAAAGCCCGCTGGCAGGCAAGTATCGCTTGCCCTGGGTGCGCCTGCACGGGATCAAAGACTACCTGGACTTAATTTTGCTGCTGGAGCGCTATCCCCGCCTGCACCAAACGGTTAACCTAGTGCCCTCTCTCATTGTGCAAATCGAAGACTACGTGGCCGGCTCGGCCTTCGATCCCTATTTGGAGCTGACTTTATCTCCTGTCGAAAAGCTGACCCCGGAGCAGCGGCGCTTCATTGTCGAGCGTTTCTTCGACAGCCATTACCCCACCATGATTGAGCCCTACCCCCGCTACCGCCAGCTCTACGAACAGCGGGAATCGCAAGGGATCAACTGGTGCCTACAGTACTGGACGCCCCAAGACTTCAGCGACCTGCTGGCCTGGCACAACCTCTCCTGGTTCGATCCCCTCTTCCAGGAGGATCCTGAGATCGAGAGCTGGATCAAGATGGGATCCGGCTTTACCCTGGCGGATCGGCAGCGGATCTACGCCAAGCAACAGCAGATCCTGGCCGCCATCCTGCCCCAGCACGCCAAATTGCAAAGTAGCGGCCAACTGGAGTTGACCACCAGCCCCTACACCCACCCCATCTTGCCCCTGCTGGTGAGCGAGCGCTCAGCGCGGGTGGCCCGGCCCGGCTTGCCCCTGCCCCGCTACCCCTTCCACTGGGAGCAGGATGTCCACAGCCAACTGGAGCGGGCCAAGCAGATCTACCGGGAGCGCTTTGGCCGCGATCCGCGGGGTCTGTGGCCTTCAGAGCAGGCGGTCAGCCCCGCCATCGTGCCCCTGATCCAGAAACAAGGCTTTGATTGGATCATCTCCGACGAGGGAGTGCTGGGCTGGAGCTTGGGCCAACCCTTTCATCGCGACGGGCAGGGCCATATCCTCGAGCCGGAAAAGCTCTACCGCCCCTACCGTCTGGAGAGCGAGGCAGGGGATTTGGCCATCATCTTTCGGGATCACCGCCTTTCCGATCTCATTGGCTTTAGCTACAGCGCCATGCCTGCCGACGCTGCCGCCAAAGATCTCATCGGCCACCTGGAGAGCATCCGCAACCGCCTACCCCAAGACCAGCCCTGGCTGGTCACCATTGCCCTGGATGGGGAAAATTGCTGGGAGTACTACCCCCAAGATGGCCGCCCCTTCCTGGAAAACCTCTATGCCCGCCTCAGCCAGCACCCGGCGTTGCGCTTGGTGAAGGTGTCGGAGTTTTTGGATCAGTTTCCCCCCACGGAGTTTCTGCCAGCCGAACAATTGCACAGTGGCTCCTGGATTGAGGCCGACTTTACCACTTGGATTGGGGATCCCGTCAAAAACCGCGCCTGGGAGCTCCTTGCCCAAGCCCGCCAGGTGATCCAGGATCACCCTCACGCCACCCCCCAGGCCTGGGAAGCCCTCTGGGCCGCTGAGGGATCCGATTGGTTCTGGTGGTTTGGGGCAGGCCACTCTTCCGCCCACGATGCCGTTTTTGACCAGTTGTTTCGGGAACATCTACAGGCCCTCTACACCGCTTTGGGAGAGGCGGTGCCGGCGGCGCTGCAGTTTCCCCTCGAGGATCACGACGGGCTGGGGGATCGCCTGCCGCAGGGGTTTATCCATCCCACCATCAACGGTCGCCCCGCCGAACGGGAGTGGAGCCAGGCCGGGCGGGTGGAGATCGGCGCAGCCCGAGGAACCATGCACCGCAACAGCGTCGTCCGCCGCCTCTGGTACGGGTTCGATCACTTCAACCTCTATCTGCGGCTGGATTTTAACTCGGTGGTGCAGCGGCCCGAGCAATTGCAGGTGCTGTGGTTTTATCCCAACCGCGTTACCGTCAACAGCCCCATTCCCCTGCAGGGGTTGCCGGCAGAAGCCCCCCTCAACTATCTCTACCGCCACCTGTTGAAGCTGTCGCTGCCGCCGCCTAGCACCGGCCAGCATCCCGCACCCGTCGAGGCTCAGCTCTTGCAGGCAGGGGAGTACCATAGCTGGCACCCCATCAACCATCAGGTGAAGGCGGTGGTGGATGCCTGTTTGGAGGTGGCCATTCCCTGGAGCAATTTGGGCGCCCAGCCGGGGCAGGAGCTGCAATTTATCATCGTGGCCGCCGATGGCGAGACCTTCCAAGAAGGGATCCCCCCCAAGGCCACCATCGCCCTGCGGAGACCTTGAGAATTTGAGAATTTAAGTTATGGCGCGCGATCTCTACCCGCCCATCGAGCCCTACGATCACGGCTTTCTCCCCGTCTCTTCCCTGCACACCCTCTACTACGAGCAGTGCGGCAACCCGGCGGGCAAGGCGGTGGTGTTTTTGCATGGGGGGCCAGGGGGTGGGATCGATCCCCTCTACCGGCAGTACTTTGATCCCAGCCGCTGGCGGGTGGTGCTATTCAATCAACGCGGCTGCGGCAAGAGCCGCCCCTACGCCGAGCTGCGGGAGAACACCACCTGGGATCTGGTGGCCGATATCGAGAAGCTGCGCCAACACCTGGGCATTGAGCGCTGGTGGGTGTTTGGAGGCAGTTGGGGCAGCGCCCTTGCCTTGGCCTATGGGCAAACCTACCCCCACTCCTGCCTGGGGTTTATCTTGCGGGGCATTTTCCTGCTACGCCCTTTTGAGATCCGCTGGTTTTACCAGTCGGGGGCCAGCTACCTGTTCCCCGATGCTTGGGAACATTACCTGGAGCCCATCCCCCCCGAAGAGCGGGATGACCTGCTGGCAGCCTACCACCGCCGCCTCAACGACCCGGATCCCCAGGTGCGGCTGAGAGCGGCCCGCGCCTGGGCCATCTGGGAGGCCAGCACCAGCAAGTTGATCCCCAGCCCTGAGCTCATCGAGCGCTTTGGCCAGGAGACCTTTGCCGAGGCCTTTGCCCGCATCGAGTGCCACTACTTCGTCCATAGGGGTTTTTTGGATCCTGAAGACCAGCTCCTTAGGGGGGTGGAGCGCCTGCGCCATCTGCCGGCTGTGATCGTCCAGGGACGCTACGACGTGGTCTGCCCGCCCATTTCCGCCTGGGAGCTGCACCAGGCCTGGCCAGAGGCAGAGTTTCACCTCATTCCCGATGCCGGCCATTCCATCACCGAGCCCGGGATCCGCACTGCCCTGGTGCAGGCCACGGATCGCTGCGCTGACCTCTAGGTCTTGTCGCTCACCTTTGGGGAAGGAGCTCAACTTGCAGCCTTCGGGAGAGAGGCTGGGGCGCAGGGAGACGGTTTTGGACTGGTTGGCAACACCTTGAAAACTGGGATACCTTCCAGGAAAGCGCCCCAACCTATCGACAGTTGCGGATTTTGGGTTTATCACTGAGGGAAGGGCGGTGCAAGCTGCCCGGTTGATGACTTCCGCTGTCTCCCGCGGGCTGGTCGATCCATCCCAGTGCTTTTGCGGATCCCAACTTGTCATTCTTCGCCGTTTCCAGGGTCGAACTATGCAGAAACCGAACACTCTGTTCAAGCTTGCCCTTGCCCTGCCCGCCTCCCTCCTGCTGGCAGATGCAGTTGTGGCCTACCCCTGTGACTCGGTTGGGGGTGAAGCTTACAACTTCTACAGCCCCACGGTTCAGGTTGACAGTTTCGGGGCTCAGGCGTCGCCTGCTGTCGTAGGCAACGGTTTTATCGGGGTTGCCATCGAAACGGTGGATGGACAGCCAGCTCAAGGCGCCATCAGTCGTCGCCTGTTTGGCCCCGCGCCTCAAATCCAAGGGGTACAGGTGGTTGGTCTGCTCCAGGATGGCCCGGCTCAACAAGCAGGTCTGGCCCAGGGAGATATTTTGATTGGGGTGGACGGGCAGCGGGTCACCTCGGTGCAGCACGTCCAGCAAATTATCCAAAACACCCCGGTGGGCCAGCGGGTACCCATTACCTTCCGGCGCGGCGGACAGGTATTGTCCACGGTGGTGGTGGTCGGCGATGGCCGTGTGTTGCGCCCCTTGATGCTGCAGCAGCAGTAAGCTTTGTCGGGATCCCTTGCTGAGCTCTCTGTGACTGCTGCATCAGGGACAGAGTGGGCAGTTTGGGCGGTTTGCAGCTTCAATGGGCTGCTGTTTCTTGCTCTGGTTGCTCTTATTCCTACTGTCTTGAGCTTGCGATCGGCGCTTTGGATTACGGAGCGGGCCATGGCCGACTGGCGGGAAGCAGCTGAGCGGGCTTTGGCTCCCACGCCGGCTGAGTTGTTGCGCCTACGGGATCGGCTGCGGGAGAATCGCACTAACCTCGACCGCTGGCAGCGGCGTCTCCAGTTTTGGCAAGGGATCCGCAGGGTGGCTGTTTGGCTGGGGCGCAGGCTGTGAGGGGCATGGATAGCGTCTCCCATCCCATCCGGTTGCAGGTGATGGCCAATGCGCTGGCGGGGATCGCCGAGGAGATGGGGGCGCGCCTCATCCGCGGTTCTTACTCGGCCAACATCAAGGAGCGGCGGGATTGCTCGACGGCCCTGTTCGATGCCCAAGGGGCCTGTATTGCCCAGGCGGCCCACATTCCGGTGCACCTGGGAGCTCTCGCGGAAGCGGTGCGGGCGGTGGTGGCAGCCGGCCCGCGGCCGGGTGATGTGTTCGTCCTCAACGATCCCTACCAGGGGGGATCCCATCTGCCGGATATCACGGTGGTTACAGCCATCCCCGGCCTGCGGGATCCAGAGCAGGTCTGCGCCTACGCGGTGAACCGGGCTCACCATGCCGATATTGGGGGGATGCGCCCTGGCTCCATGCCGGCCGACTCCACGGAAATCTGGCAGGAGGGGCTGGTGATCCCGCCGCTGCGGCTGGCCCAAATGACCCTGACGGGGGAGCTGTGCTGGCAGGGCGATCTGCTGCGCCTGATCCTGGCCAATGTGCGCAACCCTGAGCAGCGGCAGGGGGATTTGCAGGCCCAGGTGGGAGCCAGCGCCGTGGGGGTGAGCCGGTTTCGCGAGCTGCTGGCCCGCTTTGGCGAGGAGGAGACCTGGCAGTTGATTGCCGGGGTGATCGCCTACAGCCGGCGGCGGATGCAGGCCCAGATCCAGGCTCTGCCCGCTGGGATCTACACCGCCTGCGACTACCTGGAGGGCTACGGGGATCCGCCCGAGCCGCTCCGCATCCAGGTGCAGATTGAGGTAAGGGGGGAGAGGCTACGGGTGGACTTTGCCGGCACAGCCCCGGCCACCGCAGGGAACCTGAACGCACCTTTGGCTGTGACCCGCTCGGCAGTGCTCTTTGCCCTCCGCTGCCTGTTGGATCCCACGGCGCCCAGCAATGTCGGCCTGGAGGATCCCATCGAGATCGTGGCCCCGCCTGGTTGCCTGGTGAACGCCCAATTTCCGGCGGCGGTGGTGGCGGGCAACGTAGAAACTTCGCAGCGCATTGCCGATGTGGTGTTCAAAGCCCTAGCCCCGGTGGCCGGATCCCGTGCCATTGCCCAGGGGCAGGGCACCATGAACAACTGTGTGCTGGGCAACCGCCACTTCACCTACTACGAAACCCTGGGGGGCGGCCAAGGAGCCAGCCGGCAGCGACCGGGCCTGGACGGTGTCCACGTGGGCATGAGCAATACCCTCAACACCCCCATCGAAGCTCTGGAGCTGGAGTATCCCCTGCGGGTGCTGCGCTACGAGCTACGCCCGGATTCCGGCGGCCATGGCCGCCAGCGGGGCGGCTGGGGGCTGATCCGCTCCCTCCAGACCTTGCAAGATTGCACCCTCTCCCTGCTCACCGACCGGCGTCACCATGCCCCCCAAGGGGAAGAAGGCGGCGAGCCTGGCCAGGTGGGGATCAACCTCGTCAACGGGGATCCCTTGCCCAGCAAGATCAGCCGCCCCTTAAAAGCCGGCGATGTGCTCACCCTCTACACCCCTGGCGGCGGTGCCTGGGGAGCTAGGGAAGAAGAGGGGCCTGGCGGGCCCAAATAGCGCAGATGAGCGAGAAACAACTGCTCGCAGCGGCGGAGCACATCATCACGGCTGGCGAAGTGCTCTAATCTATGCACTTCTTGACCTTTCTCAAACAAAATTAAGGTTGGTAGCGAGCGCACC
The DNA here is from genome assembly GCF_047462555.1 of Synechococcus sp. B60.1. NCBI lineage: Bacteria > Bacillati > Cyanobacteriota > Cyanophyceae > Synechococcales > Synechococcaceae > Synechococcus > Synechococcus sp. B60.1. Next base: position 6,000 of record NZ_JANSJN010000021.1, on the reverse strand, counting down.
CGATAGCGGCGCGGTAGCCAAAAATTGTCGTCCACATTCACCCGCAGCACCTTGATCGACCCTCCCCATTCGGAGGCGAGGCGATCGGTAATCGGCTGAATGAAACGACACAGGCCACACCAAGGGGCGCCAAAATCCACCAAAACCCATCCATCGCTTGTCAAAAGTTCTTGATTAAAAGCATCAAGTGCAACTTGCAAGATCGCCACTCCCAAACTAAAGAAGTTCTTTGGGATCATGCTACCAGGCAACTCTGCTGGCTGCAGATATCATTTGCGGGTGGAGGGCGTAAAGAATCACTACGAAGCTGAACACTCCCAGGTAGGCCCAGCGTAGAAACTCTCGCGGTTGCAGTTGCTGGCGCTTCTGCAGAATGGCCAAGCCGGGGATCACAGAAGTACGGGCCTTGAGATCGCGGAAGGCCTGACCGTATTTCCGCTCCAGCCGGTGATCCCCGTGCCAGACGGCGAACAGGTGATAGGCCACCAACCCCAGGGAAGTGACCAGCATGAAACTGGAGCCAATCCAAAGGGAATGGGCCACACACCAGATCACCTGGCCCACCATTTGGGGGTGGCGGGTGATGCGGATGATCCCGCTCTCAAACAGGTGGATCTCCGGCTTCTGAATGGCAGCGATCTCCAGCAAATTGAAGGTGGCCGGATACAAAAAGAAAAACGAGAGCGCCGACAAAAGAACAACGGTGGTGTGAATGCCGGGGACAGCATGGAGATCCCAAAGGATCACGCCGTCGTAGCGATGGTTAAAGAAGTAGATCAGCAGCAGCGGCGCCAAGCTGAGGCTGACCAGCGCAAAAAGAAGGCGGTACAGACGGGATCCCAGCCAAGCTTCTCCCCAGGGGCGCAAGTAGGCCAGCCCACTGTGAGCACAAGCAAACCCCAAAATCAGGGCCAACATGATCGCGTGGGATCGGTAGGGGGCCAGCTCGGGCGGTAAGTGGCTAAAGAGTGGGAACAGCATCTTTTCAAGAGCTCCTCTGGGGCGTCGCCGTGACTTATGCTTAAAGATAAGTTACATAAGGCAAGCTTCCCATGCTGAAAACTTTTTTTCTACGCCTTCTCGGCCTGTTGCTCTCGGTCATCCTGGTGCTGGGCTGGACGACCGCAAGTGCTCAGGCGGCCCGTCTCACCGGCAAGTACTACGAAGACAGCATGACTCTGATTCAGACGCTGCGCACCGTCCTTTCGGAAGCGGATCCCGTGATGAACCCGGCAGAGGCGCGGGCGGAAGTGATGGAGGCTATGCAAGAATTCGCAGGGCGCTACCATGGCCATCGCTACGACAAGCTGCAATCCTTCACTACTCTGCGCACCGTGTTCAACACCGTGGCCTCCCACTACCGCACCTCCAACCGGCCTCTTGACCCGGAGAAGGTGGAGCGGGTGCTGATGCAACTGGATCGCGCTGAGCTGGCCCTGCGCCGCGAAGGTTAAGCTTTGTTAGATATCCCAGATCCAAGTCACAGGCAAATTGCCCCTAGTGCAGCCAAGCTCTTGTCGGCCTGCAAAAGTCGAGGTCGTCCACGGCGCTCTTCCCAAAGGCGAGGAGGAAGAGTAGTTCTCCCTCGCAGGAAAGGGTATCTTCTTTTGTCTGAGATTTACTGGGCAAGGCGCAGGGTTACTTTGATAACAACCCGGTGGAGGCTGCTTTCGCAAAGCTCCAGATCGCCCCCCATTTCTCTCAGGAGCCGCTCGCTCACCCGCCAAGCAGCGCAACCCTTTGTTTGGATGGGCACATGGCACCGCCCTTCCAGATTCCACTCTAGGCAAAGGCGCCCCTCTGCTGCTGCGATGGGGTAGAGGTGCAGAGTCATCGAACCATAGCGTAGGGTGCGAATACCCCAGCGACACACCCCCAGCAGGGCCTGCACCAAACCGTGGCGATCTGCCCAAACCATAAGGCTCTCCGAGAAGGCGGGCAGCTCAGAGGCAGAAGGCGGTTGTAGGGTCGGCCATTCGTAGCGAATGCCCTGATCCTGGGCCTGTAGGCGAGTTAGGCTGTACACATCCTGAAGGAGGGGGCGGAGTCGGGTCGGCTCCGGTTGCAAGGGTTGAATGGGCAGGTCGTGGCGAGCCAGGCGAGTGTACTCCTCGAGCAACTTGATCAGGCGCTCCACCGCTTCTTTGGCACTTTGCAGGTACTCCCGCTCTTCTTCGCGGGAATCGCACAGATCGGACAGCACCAACTGCAGGGATCCCATCTGGCTGCTGAGGGGGTTGCGCAGCTCGTGGCCAATACTGACGAGCAGCTCCTGCTGAAAGGCGCGCATCACCTCCGAGCGCTCAAACGCAAACTGCCAGTCCACCGCCTCTTGCCCGGCGGCAGCAGCGGCCTGCTGGGAGGGAGGATCGGGTTTTGCTGCAGGCAAGGGTTTCCTCAAGAGGTACTTTGGACGAAAGGTAGGAGATCTGGTGATGTGTTCGGATGGAGAGCCTTGGGTTTTAGCTAATTTGACAGCAGCGCGCTCCTGGATCCTACCTTTTTCTTTCCAACTTTCTAGCCGACGAAATGGGCGCTGACCACCCGCTCAATTCCAGCCAGATCCTTGTGGACTTGGATCTGCTGATAGCCGCCTCTGGCCTGCAACTGCTCCACCACCCAAGGGGCTTGGCCTTGCATCACCTCCACCGCCCAAAAGGAGTTGGGGGCCAAGTAATCCGGTGCCTTTTGAATCAAAAGGCGCAAGTGCACCAGCCCATCTTCCCCCCCATCGAGGGCCTGTCGTGGCTCGTGTAGCCGTACCTCGGGCATGAGGTAGGCCAGCTCTCCAGTGGGGATGTAGGGCGGGTTGGAAACCAGGCCACGCAGCCGGCCTCGCCAGGGATCCAAAGGCACAAACCAGGATCCCTGCAACAGCTTCACCCGTTCCTGCAGATGATAGTCCGCCACATTGGCTGCCGCAACGGCCAAAGCCTCTGGGCTCACGTCCACCGCCAGAAGCTGCAACTGGGGATGCCCCTGGGCCAAAGCGATGGCAATTGCCCCACTACCGGTGCCCAGGTCGGCAAAAAGGGATCCCGGCGGCAGCGGGTTAGACCTCAACCAAAGGGAGGCTTGCTCCACCAGTAGCTCGGTCTCCGGGCGTGGGATCAACACCGCTGGCGTTACCCGCAAGCTCAAACCCGCCCACTCTACCCTTCCCAGCAGGTACTGTAGAGGGATGCGCTCTGTCAGCCGGCGCCGCCACAGCTCCTCTACCTCCGCCAGGGGATCCCCCTGCACCGTCGGGGGCCGACCCAGCAAGCGCTCCAACGATCCCCAGCCCAGCCGTTCCCTCAGCAAAAGTTCCACTTCCTGAGGAGAGATGCCGGCAGCTTGCGCCGCCCGCAAAGCCTGGGCACGCCAGGCCAGCAATTGCTGCACCAGCGGGGATCCCATCAGGAGCTAGGTCAACGCCGCTGAGGCTGGGGAGTGGCAGGTGAATTGGGCTGAGGAGTGGCAGAGCGAACTAACGATTGCACGTACTCCAGCGACGCGCGCGGGGGGATGAAAGCAATCTTCTGCACATCCTCCTGGGCATCAGGGGCTAACATGCGCTCCACCACGATGGCCAAGGAAGTGACCTCGATCTGGGTTTTGCCGACCACCTCTGGGTTCTGCGCCGCCGCCCGATCCAAAGCCCCCTTCAGGTCGTTGCGGTCGAAGAAGAAAGGCACCACCTCCTGGCCATCCTGCTCGATGGTCAGCAGCCCCTCTCCCGAGCGGCCATAGAACAGCGGCACGCCGATCACTTCCGGCGGCACCTCCTGACCCGTTTCTTTCAGCACCTGCTTGGCCGCCTCCACATCAGCAGCCCGGGGCACCACCTCAAAGTACAGATCGCTATTCTTGGCCCGCTCTTCTTCCGACTTTTCGTAGGCGTAGCCCAAGGGAATGGGCACCACCTGGGCCTGCTGACCCACCTCAGGGTTCTTGGCTTTCACCTGCTGCAACGCTTGCTGGGCTTGGTTCTGATCCAGCCAAAAAGAAGCCACCTGGATGGTGCGCCCCTCCCGCTCTACGTTGGCGACCACAGGGGTGCCGTTCTGAGACACGATGGCAAAAACCGGCACCAGATTCAGCCGCTCCGCCACTTCTTGACGACTCATGGGAGCTGCCACTGCCTGAGTCAAGAGGAGCCCCCCTTGAGCAAAAATAGGAACTCCCCCCCAAATTACCCCCGCCACCCCCAGCAGGAGAGTGCTGCGAACTGCTGCTACGAACACAGCCCGCCCACCTGCCTGAGCTGCGCGGCGGCAAAGGGATCCCAAAAGCGGCACTGCATTACTGCGCATCCTTTTCATCTCTACTCCCGGCCTTGCGCCTTGTCTTCGTTGCTATGGGGTCAGATCCCTAAGACCCTAACCGACGGCCTCTGCCCAAGAAGAGCTGACCAAGCTTACCTTGCTCAACACAGCTCGGGCGAGCGATGCGGCACACTCTTGGGACTTTGGGGACAGCGCCTGGCGAACTGGCCCTTGCTGACACTACCCCCCCTCTACCCTTTTTGACGAGCGCCCCTGGGCCACCCTAGAAGGCAAGGTTAAAGCATTTGCTCAACCCCTGTCGAGGGGTAAAGCCCCTGTTTTGGGTGGGGATCCCGCATCACCTCCTACTATATACGGAGTCCAACAAAGCGGATCCACACCAAATACAGATCGCCCCTCCATCCTCTGGATGGAGAGTCTGGGCTGAGAAGGCCAATTCCCACTAGGCAAAGCTCTTGCTTCCCGATCGGTTTTGCTGGGGGCCCGCTACTGCCTAAGGTTGGGAAAGGGGGAACAGACGGCCCTGCTCGACGGTAACTTGAACCCGCGTGCCCACGGGCAAAGCTTCCCGCGCCAGGGCGTGCAATTCCTTGCCCGTCTCTGTGACCAGACAATAGCGATACTCCCGCCCCAAAAACTGACGATCCCGAATGGTAACTCTCCCTTGCGGATCCGGATGCAGACGTAACTCCTCCTGCCGGATCATCAACTCTCCCTCGCGCAGATGGGGATCGGGCTGATCTCGGAGAAACTGGGAGGGAATCTGCAGCAGCTCCTTAGCTTGCCAACCAGACTCCCGCCGCTCACAGCGCAGAAAGTTGGCCTGGGCGATGAATTCTGCCACAAAACGGGTAGCCGGCTCCCGGTAAACTTCCTCCGGGGATCCCCATTGCTCGATGCGGCCCTCCCGCATCACCGCCACCCAATCGGAAAGGGAGAGGGCCTCTTCCTGGTCGTGGGTAACGAAAATGGCCGAGGTCTGGGTTTGCTTGAGGATTTTGCGGATTTCTTCCCGCAAGTAGTAGCGCACCTGCACATCCAAGTTGCTCAGCGGCTCATCCAAAAGGATCAGGCTGGGCCTGGGGGCCAAAGCCCGGGCCAGAGCCACTCGCTGCTGCTGACCGCCCGAGAGCTCGTGCGGATAGCGGTGGACGTAGCCTTCTAGGCCCACCAAGCGCAACACCTCGTAAGCCCGTTCCCGCGCCTGTTGGGCAGTACCTCGCCACTCCGTCAAGGGAGGGTGATGGCTCCGCTGCGCCCCTGCCGCAGTCGCGTTGGTGGACCGGAGGCCAAACATCACATTAGCCAACACGTCCAAGTGCGGAAACAGGGCGAAATCTTGAAACACCAGCCCCACTCCCCGCCGCTCCGGCGGGATCCACTGCCCATCCCCAACCACAACCTGTCCTCCCAGCAGGATCCGCCCGCTGTCTGGCTGCTCAAAACCGGCAATGGTACGCAAGAGGGTGGTTTTTCCGCAGCCCGACGGGCCCACAATCCCCAGAATGTCTCCCTGAGGCAGGCGAAACTCCACCTCCTGCAAAACCCACTGCCGCTGGCCAGGAAACCTCTTGCTAATGCCCTCAACCTGAAGAATGTAGGGAGAATCCGCCCGGGCAGCAGTGGACGTTGAGGAAACCAAGAACTCGGCCATGGCGATTGTTGCAAAAGATTTTCACTACTTTTAGTAGACTACCATACCCCAAGTTGTGTTGAGGCCGGTCGGCTCGGG
>NZ_JANSJN010000020.1:0-30116 GCF_047462555.1 Synechococcus sp. B60.1 | reverse complement strand
GGGTCGTTGCAGCCCTTCTGCGGGTCAGGCGTCACGGGTGGAGGCTCGTAGCTGGCCTTGGGCCCAAAGCGGTTGTCGGCCCGATAGACATCGTCCACGTAGGGCGGGCAGACCTGGTCGGAACCGGCCTGAAAACCGCCGGCCTTGATCCGCCCGGGGTTGTCTCCCCGTTCGGCGTTGAGAGGAGAAGCCGCCCATCCAGCCGCGTCTTGCTGGTAATTTCCTCGGGTGCGGATGCGGCCGAAAAGGTGGAGCTCCAGCGGATCCAGGGCCACACTCTCCGGCTCCACCCCGTTTTGCACCGAGTCAAAGTTCAGGTTGTTTAGACTGACCGACACCCTCGGTGCTACGTCTTGCTCGCCGGAGTGCACATCGAAAACCAGGCTATCGCTCACCTCCTGGCCAGCGTAGCCAATAGCCCCTGCCACCAGCTCTCCGAAGGCAGTAATCTCCGAGTTATCTACAGGCATGTAGAAGCAGGATTGCTCCGAGCTGATGGTGAAAGCCCGGAACGAGTTGGTGGAGCGATAGCGGAAGAAAAGGCTGCCGCCGGCGTAGATGGCGCCGTTCCAGTTGTAGGGGGGAGTGAAGAAGAACTCTAGGTCACCGCGGCTGAAGGCCCCCCACTTGTTGAGGAGATCCCGCCGCCGATCCTGCTGGAACTGCAAAGCCGAGATGGCGCGGGTGGTGGAGTCGGCGCCTTGAATGGGCAAGGTGACGGCAAAGACTTGGAAAGGCTTGTACAGCGCCGATCCCGCCTGGAACCAGTCTCCCACGTTGGGGTTGGCGGTCTGCTCGGCGGCTTTGTCGGTACAGGGGTTCAGGGCCGACCCTTGCAGGGGGCCACTGCGGATCATCAGGCGCCGCGCCCGCTCCGTATCCGTTAGCTGGCTATCCTCAAAGCCAGCGCCAGCAGCCCGACGGGTGTTGAGAATGGTGTAGGCAGTTACGGAGTCGTTGACGCCGTTGTTGTCGGTGTCCACCAAAAACCACCAGGCCGGCGCCCGTACCGGCACAGGCAGGGTTTGCCCGGGGTTGTTGGGATCCTCCACCTCGATGTTGGTTGTAATTTCGAACTGGGTTTCATCGGGGAGGATGTAGGGCTCGTTCTCATCCCGCGGGAGCAGCCCTCCCGCCCCGTCGTTAATCAAGGCCGCGGCAAGTTGGGCATCAGTAGGGGTGCCGGCAGGCAGGCGGGGATCCCGCACCAGGTAGTCAATCTTGGCCCGCGCCCGGTCGATGGCGGCGTTTAGTTGTCGGCTAACCGTCTGCCCCGCCCGTTCCACCTGGGTTTGGATGTTGCGCTGGGTGGAGCGGGTGAGCAGGCCCACCGTTACCAAGCTCAACACCAGCACAATCAAGATGGCGACCGGTAGAACAAAGCCACGCTCGCGGATCCTGCGCCGATCCACCGGGATCTTCAGAGAGCCAAGCAGACGCAGGGCAAGTTTGAGCAACAGTGGGGAAGGAGCAGACATAGCCGTACGCGGGTAAAGGCTGCCAAGATAGCAACAGTATGCAAGGGATCCGGATTGCAGGCATCCCCACCTCTGGGGGGAAACGCCGGACTGCCCAAGCGCTCCGCGCCGCTCACGCGACCACCCCCGGCCCCTCTCCCTGAGGGAGAGGGGAGGAGGATAGGGGCTTTGTACTTAGAGAATTCCCAGTTGTTGCGCCTTGAGCAGGGCGGTGACGCGGTCGGTGGCGTCCAGCTTGCGGTAGGCGGCGCTGGCGTATTCTTTCACGGTTTCGATGCTGAGGCCCAGGCGGCGGGCAATCTGCTTGTTGGCCAGGCCCTCCTTCATCAGTTGCAACACGCACAGCTCGCGGGGGGTGAGCTTGGGCAACGCTTGGGGGGTGGGCAGCCAGTCTTGATCGGGAGTGGCCAGAATTTGCCGAATCACGCGGGCCAGCTCCGCCGGGTCGGTTTCTTTGGAGAGGTAGCCTTTGGCCCCCGCTCGTCGCGCTGCCTCGACCAAGGCCGGCTCCTGAAAGGTGGTCATCATCACCACCACCACCGACAGGCCCAGCTCAACAATCTGCTGGCAGGCCAGGATCCCGTCTCCATCCGGCATGCGCACATCCAAAATGGCCACGTCGGGAGGGTTGTGGCGGCAGTACTCAACGGCCTGGGATCCCGTCTCCGCTTCGGCCACCACCTCAAATCCTTGTGCTTGCAGGGCAAACTTTAGCCCCAGCCGAAATAGGGGATGGTCGTCGGCAATCAGAACTCGCACAGGGGAACTCATGGCAGGGGATCCCGGCCAGGAAGGGGGCTAAGCTTAATCTGCCCAAAAGAGGGAGCTAGCCCTCACCCCCGGCCCCTCCCCCCAAGGGAGAGGGGGGCTAGTTTTTCACAAAGACCATGCCGTGGGCGCTGGGGCTAAAGGTGGGATCCAGTTGGGTCTGGGCGTTGTACAAGGCGCCAGTTAGATCCGCTCCCTCCAGAAAAGCTCCCCGCAGGTCGGCCCCGCGCAGATCGGCCTGGCGTAGGTTGGCTCCTGTCAGGTCGGCGCCGGCAAGAACAGCCCCGCGCAAATCGGCTTCGCTGAGGTTGGCCACCTGGAGGTTAGCCCCTGTGAGATTGGCCTGCTGGAGGTTGGCTTGGCTGAGATCCGCCTCCCACAGAAAGGCCCCGCCCTGATCCGTGCTGCTCAGGTTGGCGCCGCGCAAATCGGCCAAGTTGAGGATTGCCTGGGAGAGGTTGGCAGCTTGCAGATTGGCCTGCTTGAGGATGGCTTCTTTGAGGTTGGCCCCCCACAAATCCACGCCTGGCAGCTCGGCTCCCGTCAGGTCGCAGGCGGGGCAATCTTTGCTGGGGGCAACAACTTGGGATCGGCCCAGTTGGGCATCCAGCTCCAGTTGGGCAAAAACAGGAAGTGCCGGGATCCCTATCCCCCACAAAGCTATCCCGCCGAAGACGCCCCAAGACCGAGGCCCTACCACCTTTTTCACCGGGATCCCTCCCTCACCGTCGGCCTCTCTCCCTCTGGGAGAGGGGAGCTGGAGATCAACCCAGAACTATAGCTGTTCGCGGGGGATCCGCCATCCAGTTGCAACCTGGCCTGGGGGCGGCTGGCAGCGGGGGCAAAAGTGGGCTGAGCGGCCCGCCAGCTTAAGCCGCTGAATGGGGGTGCCGCAGAGGCGGCAGGGATCCCCTTCCCGACTGTACACCCAGGCTTGACCTTGATAGTTGCCGTTGATCCCACGCAGATCCCGGTAATCACGCAGGGTGGTGCCCCGCTGCTCCAGCCCAACCCGCAACACCTCGATCAAAGCTTGCCGCAGGCGGCTTTTGGCAGCGTCGGAAAGCTGCGAGGCGGGCATCAAAGGGTGAATACCGCTCAAAAACAGGGCCTCATCAGCGTAAATGTTGCCCACCCCCGCCACCAGGCCCTGATCCAGCAGGGCAGTTTTGATGGGGCGGCGGCTCTTCTGCAAAGCAGCTTGGAAATAGATTTCTGAAAAGGCCGGCGACAGCGGCTCCGGCCCCAAGCTCTGCAGGGCGGGGATCACCGTCTCCGGCTCCACCCCGGCGGGCACCAGCCACATCTGGCCAAAGGTGCGCAGATCAACAAAGCGCAGCTCCCACCCCTGCTCCAGGCGCAGCCGGACGCGAGTATGAACCGGCAAAGGCGCGGATCCCTGAACCCAGAGCAGTTGCCCGGTCATGCGCAGATGCACACCCAGAACCGCTCCGGAGTCCAGGGATCCCAAGAGATACTTGCCTCGCCGCTGCCACTGAGTCAAACAGGTACCAGCCAGCCCCTGCTCAAACTCCTCTTTGCCAGGGTAGGCCACGGTGCGAGGGAGAAGCACCTCCACCGCCAGGATGCGCAGACCTAGAGTAAGGCGCTGCAGATCCCGCCTGACGGTTTCAACCTCGGGCAGCTCGGGCACAGGACAGGAAGGCCGAAAGCTTGGTTTACTTGGCAGAGGTAGCTTTGGCTTTGGGCTTGGGCTCTTCCACCACCTCCAGCTCGTCCTCGCGGAAGTTGTTGGTGTTGATGTTGTAGTAGTTAACCTTGTCAAAGCGGACGATCACCGGGTAGAGGATGCCGCTGGTATCCACCGCTGCCACCGTTCCCACATCCCGATACCAGTAGGATTCTTTCCGCAACACACGGACTTTGGCACCACGCTGAATCGCCATAGGGGTTTTCTCCGTTGACCTGCACTTCAGATTACCCTAGTCGGTGGGAAGGCTGCGATTTCCGAACTTTTGTAACAGGGATCCCTGCCGTTCTGGGCTAGGGAGGAGAGATGAAACGCCGCACCTAGGAACCTGGCTCTTGTCCTCAACCGGAACACTGGTCATCGGCAGCTTCTTTCTTGCATTCGTAAAGAAATGCAAACTATACTGAAGGGTGGGTGGCATTCTTGTTTTCATTCTTTACAGATTCCACTCTTTTTGCTTCAAAGCACACAGCGGAGGTTCTTATGTCCAACCCCAACCTGTCTGAGCCCAAGTTTGGCTTTAACGAATATGCCGAGCGTCTCAACGGTCGCGCAGCTATGATTGGCTTTGTCCTGGCCATTGTCATCGAAGCGGTGACCGGCCAAGGCGTCGCCTCCTGGCTGGGGCTGATCTAGAAACTTGGCTTGCGGCAACCCCCCTCTCCCTGAGGGAGAGGGGCCGGGGGTGAAGGCAAAATCAAAAACAGATCCCTTCCTGGCGTTTGGCAATGGGCATGCGCCAGCCAGTGCCAAAGGCCCGGTCAGTGACCCGCAGTCCTGGAGGAGCCTGGTGGCGCTTGAACTCGGCATTTTGCACCAGCCGCAGCACCTGGTGTACGGTATCGGGATCAAACCCTTGGGCCACCAGCTCGGCAGCGGATTGGTGCTGTTCAACGTGCCGCTGCAGGATGGCGTCCAGCACGTCATAGGGGGGTAGGCTGTCGCTATCTCGCTGGTTCGGCCGCAGCTCTGCCGAGGGGGGCTTGCTGAGGATGGGAAGGGGGATCCGCTCCTGCTGCCGGTTGATCCAGCGGGCCAGGCGGTAGACCCAGGTTTTGGGCACATCGGAGATCACCGCCAAGCCACCGGACATATCCCCGTAGATGGTGCAGTAGCCCACTGCCAGCTCCGACTTGTTGCCCGTGGTCAAAAGCAGCCGGCCAAACTTGTTGGAGAGGGCCATGAGTAGGGTGCCGCGGATGCGGGACTGCAGGTTCTCTTCGGTGATGTCGGGGGGGAGGCCAGCAAAAGGCTCGGCCAAGAGATGTTGGTAGCTTTCCATAATCGCGTGAATGGGGAGCTTCAGGGTCGGGATCCCTAGGTTTTGCGCCAGTTGGTAAGCGTCCGTCAGGCTGCCGGGACTGGAATACGGAGAGGGCATGAGCACTCCCAGCACCCGCTCTGGCCCTAGGGCGTCGGCGGCGATAACGGCAGTAACAGCCGAGTCGATCCCTCCCGACAGGCCCAGCAACACCTCGCGAAAGCCACATTTGCTGACGTAGTCGCGGGTGCCCAAAACCAAGGCTTCGTACAGCTCTGCTTCCGGCTCTGTTGGCCAGCGGGATCCCGGCGGGCTGGGTTCCTCATCACGGGGATGGAGCAGCGCCTCCACATCCACGATGAGCCGATCCGGCGCAAAAGCAGCAGCTTGGGCCGCCAGCCGGCCTCGGCCATCTAGGGCGCAACTGGCCCCGTCAAAGATGAGGTCGTCGTTGCCTCCCACCTGGTTGACGTAGAGGATGGGCAGGGCGTGCTTGCGGGCTAGAGATCCCAGCATCTCCACCCGCAATTTTTGCTTGCCCAAGCTAAAAGGGGAGGCGGAAAGGTTAATCAGCAAATCGGCGCCGCAGCGGGCCATCTCTTCTACTGGATCGCGGTGGTAGCGGCAGTGCTGCCAGAAGTCGCGGTCGTTCCAGATGTCTTCACAGATGGTAAAGCCCAGTCGGCGGCCCCGGTACTCAATGGGCGGGGGCGGGGATCCCGGCTCGAAGTAGCGATCCTCGTCGAAGACATCGTAGGTGGGCAGGAGCGACTTCTGGAACCAGTGGCGGATCTGCCCCCTTTCCAGCCAGGCTGCCGCATTGTAGAGGGGCCGCCCCTCCGGCAGAGGGTTGGGCTGCACGGATCCCACCACCACCGGAATGCTCTCCTGCAGCCGGGCGGCCAACTGCTGCAAAACTTGGCCCGCCCTCTCGATGAGAGCTGGATAGAGCAGCAGATCCCGGGGTGGGTACCCCAACAGGGCCAGCTCAGACGTAATGGCCAGCTCCGCTCCTGCCGCCGCCACTGCCTCGACCGCCGCACGGATGCGTTCAGCATTGCCGCTGAGATCGCCAACGGTGTAGTTGAGTTGCAACAGCGCTACCTTCACTTGGATCCCCTTGGCCGAGAACGGTTGCCCGGCAAATGGCAGACTCCACGATAATAGGCCAGCTTGAATCGTTAAGTTTGGCCCTTCACCCCCCTTCTGCCGTTGCTGGCGACTCTGTTTCGGCTTCTGGATGGAAGTAGCGGTAAATCTGGCGGGCCAGCTTGGGGCCAATACCTGGCACCTGGGCCAACTGCTCTTCTGTGGCCATTTGAATGCGGGCAAGGGAGCGAAACGCCTCCATTAGCAGCTTTTGGCGCTGCTTGCCCAGGCCAGGGATCTCCTCCAGGACAGAAGCCTGTTGGCGTAGCTGCCGCTGCTGGCGATGGTAGGCCAGGGCAAAGCGGTGTGCCTCATCGCGGAGGCGCTGCAACAGCAGGCGGGCCGGATCCTGGGGCGGCAGCCGCAGCGGCAGCGGATCCCCGGGCCGAAAGATCTCTTCCTCCCGCTTGGCCAGGGCAATCACTGGCAGGTGATCCAGGCCCAGCTCTGCCAAGACCGCCATGACTGCCGCCAATTGCCCCTTGCCGCCATCAATGAGCACCAAGTCCGGCTGATCCTCAGGGGTCATTTTGCTGAAGCGACGCCGCGCCACTTCGGCATGGCTGGCAAAATCGTCGGAGTGGCCGGGCCGCACCTCGGGGTTGCGGATCCGGTAGCGGCGGTAGTGCTGCTTGGCTGGCAAGCCGTCGATAAACACCACCTGGCTGCCCACCGCATCGGATCCCTGGAGGTGGGAAATGTCGTAGGCTTCCAAGCGGCGGGGAGCTGCCGGCAAATCCAAAACTTCTGCCAGGCGTTCCAGCGCCTCTGCCTCCCGGTTTGCCAAGCGCTGGCTGCGGGCTAGCTCCAGCCGGGCGTTCCGCTCTACCAGTTCAATTAGCTCCGCTTTGCTCTGCCGCTGGGGGGCAAGGAGACTGACCTTGCGCCCCTTTTTTTGGCTTAGCCAAGACTCAAGAAAATCGCGATCCGGCAGCTCGTACTGGGTCAAGATTTCCGAGGGAATTTCCACCGGGTCGCAGTACTGGTAATGCTCTTGCAAAACTCGCTGCAAAATAAGAGCCGGGTCGTCGCCACGGTTTTCAGCAATAAACCCCAGCCGTCCCACCAACTTGCCCGCCCGCACCTGAAACAACTGGATGCAAGCTCGCGAGTCATCCATAGCCAAAGCCAGGGCATCGCGGCTGACGGTAGAGTTGGGCAAAGACACCTTCTGGGATTCGCCCAGTTGTTCTAGGCCACGAATTTGATCCCGGTACCGCGCCGCCGCCTCATAATTTTCTTGCTCGGCTGCCTGGGCCATTTTCTCCTTCAACTCCCGGATAAGCTCGTCCGTCTGCCCCTGGAAGATCATCGCCACTTGAGCAACGGTCTTGCGATACTCCTCCGGGCTGATCAAGCCTTGGCAGACACCAGGGCAACGCCCGATGTCGTAGTTCAAACAGGGGCGATCTTTGTAAAGGGGCTTGGGACGCTGGCGCAAGGGAAAAATGCGCTTCACCAGGCCGAGGGTGTAGCGCAGCAGGCCCACATCGGTATAGGGCCCGTAGTACTTATCTTGATTTTGGTTGAGACGGCGGTGGCGGGTAATGTAAATCTGAGGGTAAGGCTCTGACCACGTAATGCACAAGTAGGGGTATTTTTTTTCCTCCTTGAGGAGAACATTATAGGGCGGCTGATAGGTTTTAATGAGATTGTCTTCCAGGGCTAGGGCTTCGCTTTCGTTATCGGTTACGATAAACTCGATCTCGCATACCTGAACCACCATGCGCTGAATGCGAGGAGGCAAGTCGCCGGTAAAGCGAAAATAGGATCGCACGCGAGATCGCAACTTCTTCGATTTGCCCACATAGAGAATCTGGTCGGTGGCATCTCGCATCAAATAGACACCAGGTTCGCTGGGAATCTCCTTGAGTCGGCTTTCTAGAACATCAGGGTTTTGAATCAGAGGGACAGTCATACAGCTTCGCTCCAACAGGCAAAGCCAGGGATCCCAAGGTTTTTATTCCGTGATGACTTGGCTCATGTAGTTTCTCCAAGTTTGGGCGGCAATGCTGCTGCTGCCGCCGGTGGGGCCGGCGTCGTCGTTGCCCAGCCAAATGCCGGTTACCAGAGGCGGGTTGGGTGTGTAGCCGATAAAGAGCAGATCCTTGTTGGCGGTGGTGGTGCCGGTTTTGCCCGCTTCTCCGATCCCAAGGCGAGCGGCAGTGCCGGTGCCGGAGCGGATCACGCCTTGCAATACGGCGGTCATCTGCTGGGCGACGCTTGCCGACAAAACCAGCCGCTGCGAGCGGGGATCCTCGCGGCCTGGGTAGATCTCGCGGCAGGTGCGAAAGTCGTCGGGGTTGGCGCAATCGCTGCTATCCAAGATGCGGCGGATGGTGTGGGGCCTGGACCAAAGGCCGCGATTGGCCAAAGGAGCAAAGGCCGCGGTCAGCTCCAGCAGGTTCACCTCCATCGTGCCGAGTACCAGGGAAGGATAGGGCTGCAAGGGGGATTGGATCCCCATTTGCCGCGCCATGGCCACCACCTGCTCCAGCCCCACCTGTTGGGCCAGCCGCAGGGCGATTACGTTTTCGGAGAGGATCAAGCCGCGGGCCAAGTCCATGGGGGCACTTCCCGAGCGGCAGCCCTGAAAGGTGAGGTTGCCCCAAGTAAGCGGCTCACAGGAGAGCACCTGCGAAAGCGGGATCCCCTGGCTGAGGGCGGCGGCGTAGGTGAAGACTTTGAAGGTGGATCCCGGCTGCCGTTGGGCTTGGGTAGCCCGGTTGAAGGGGCTGGCGTTGTAGTCGATCCCACCTACTAAGGCCAGGATTTCACCGTTGCGGCTGTCGAGGCTGACCAAGGCACCCTGACTGAAGCCCAGGCGGGAGCCCACCTCGCGCACCGTTTGGGCCAGGGCCTGCTCCGCCAGCCGCTGGTAGGGCAAATGCAGTGTGGTCTCGATGATGAAGTTGCCCTCTGCCGAGAGGTCTTGGCCCAGAAGCTGCCGCAGCTCCTGGAAGACGGTGCTGTAGAAGTAAGGGGCAACCGTCGAGGTCTGGGAGCGCAGATTGGGGTTGAGGGTGAGGCGGCTGCGCCGGGCCCGCCGAATCTCCTCTTCTGGGAAGACTTGGAGCTCGCTGAGGCGATCCAACACCCGATCCCGGCCCCGCACGGCGGCATCGTAGTTGGCGATGGGGTTGAAGGCATTGGGAGCAGGCAGGATGGCGGCCAGGGTGGCGGCTTCGGAAAGGCTGAGCTGGCGGCTGGGGATCCCGAAGTAGAACTGGGCGGCGGTCTCAAAGCCGTAGATGCCGTTGCCCAAGTAGACGTTGTTGAGGTAGAGGGTGAGGATTTCGTCTTTGCTGTAGCGCCGCTCCAGCTTGAGGGCGGCAACAGCCTCCCGCAGCTTGCGGCCAAAGGTGTTGCCTGAGCCGGTGTAGTCGCGCAACACGGTGCGGGCCAGTTGTTGGCTGATGGAGCTGCCCCCCTGCTGCACCTCTCCGGAGCGCAGGTTGACCCAAAAGGCGCGGGCAATGCCCAGCAGATCGACCCCGAAGTGGGAGTAGAAGCGGTGATCTTCGGCGGCCACCACCACTTTGGGCAGAATCGGGCCGAAGGCCTCGAGGTTGGGCAGCTCCCGATAGATATCCCCCTGGTGGCGGCGCAGTTCGGTTTGCCGATCCCCGGCCAGGACGATGAGGGGGTTGCGATCGGCGGCGAGCGGCGGTTCTACTGAGAACTTGCTCCACTCATGGCCGATCCAAATTCTCACCCCCAGCCCCAAGAGCGCCATCAGGATCAGGCAGCCGCGCACCCCGTACACCTGCGGCGGCGGTGGATCCAACACCTGAATGAACACGCTCTCCGGATCCCGGGGCGGGCCAAGGCTGAGTCGCTGGCCATGGCGCAGGATCACTCGCCGCACCCGCTCGGCGCCGCCAAAGGGCTTGAGGCGAAAGACGCCGTTGGTGGAGTCTTGATCTTCCAGTTGGTAGCGACCGGCGTTCCACCCCAGCCAGTAGAGAATTGGGGGCAACGGGATCCGCCACCCCAGGCCGGGCAGACGCCAGCCCGGACGCGGACGGATGCGGGCGTGCAGATGGCTCACCGCAGGAGCGCGGATGCGGATGGTGGCCACCGTCTGGCTGCGACCCAGAATGTCGGATCCCTGCAGGGTGACCACTTGGGGGGGCTCTCCTGGGCAGGTGATCCGCAGGCGCACCGGGCGCTTGGGGGGAGGAGGCTCGGCGGGCTTGAGGAGAAGCGTAGGCCCGACCGGAAAGGGTCTCGCCAGGGTCTTGAAGAAGCGGGCGACGGTGCCCAGCACAGGATTCTTGTCTTCGGAAGCAGACATGGCTCAATCTCCCCGCAATTCCCGTGAGCGGCGCAGCAGCTCCTGCAGGGTCTGGCCGGGAGGAGGGCCGGCGGGGGCCGGACGGGGCTGGGCAACGGGGACGGTGGGCGGGGAAGGTGAAGGGCTGGGCGGGGGATCCCAAACGGCCAGGTAGAGGTGGCCCTGGGGGGTGCGCTCGACAAGGCCAGACCAAGGGCCGACACGGAACTGGACGCGCTCAGAACGGTTTTCCCGCACCGCCTGCAGTTCTCGCTGCAACTGGGGGGGCAAGGGGGCCTGCAGCATGTCTTCCAGCAGCCCTTCTGCCTGCGGAGCGGGCACGTCGTCGGCAACGGTGGCCTCGATTTGTTGCAGCGCCAGGCTGGATTCGTCGTAGGTGAGGCTCAAGTTCATGCCGCCCAAGCGGTACAGGTCGTACACGGTGTTGGGCCAAGCGCCCCGCCCCTGCTGGCTGGGGGATCCCAGGGCGGCCCGCACCACCTCGCGGGAAGTCTGGAGAGGGAAGGCGCGCAACACCGGCCCGCTGCCGCTGTAGGGCTCCAGCTCCGGCGCCGGATCCCGCTCCCTCTTGCCGGCGTCCTGGGCAGCACCGCCGTTGACCCGCTCCAGAGCAAGAGGTTCAGGGGCCGTATCGGGCTGCGCATCCGCTCCTGGGCGCTCATCCTCTAACTCCGTGGGAGCTGGCGAGGGGCGAGAGCCGGAGATCACCGGAGCCGCAGGGCGCTGCAGAAACCGTCCCAACTGCCAACTCACGAGGGCCCAGCCCAGCAGCCCGCCCATCAGGAAGAGGAGCAGGGATCCCCTGTTCTCCGCCGCAGTGGCCCCTGTCACGGGCCTGAGACGCAGCGTGCCGGCTGTGGCTAAAGGAGCAGGATCCCGAAGCGAGGCGCCACGGATCCCTGGCGATGGAAAGGCAACAGGGGCGGAACCTCGGATCCCGGCTTGGATGCGCTCCAGCTCTGCCAACACATTGGCCACCGTGGGCGGACGGGCAGCCGGATCTTTGGCCAAACAACTGAGGATGAGGTCGGAGAGGCCAGCGGGCAGTCCCAGCTCTTCCAGAGGCAGGGGGCGCTGCTTGTGGTGGGCCTGGTACCAGCCCGGGAAAGATTCCGTGGTGGGCTGGAGGGGCATCTGGCCCGACACCATCTGGTAGAGGATGATCCCGAAGCTGTAGATGTCGGAGCGGGCATCCAGCGGCAACCCTTCCAATTGCTCTGGGGAGGAGTAGGCCAGCGTCCCCAGGTAGGCGTGGGTGAGGCTCAGCGACTCCCGGGTGTTGAGCAACTTGGCAATGCCGAAATCCACCAGCTTCGCCAGCTCCCCCAAGCTCTCGTCGGCCACCACGATCACGTTGGCCGGCTTGAGGTCGCGGTGGATGACCTGGATCCGCTGCCCTTCCAAGAGGATCCCTTCGTGGGCCGCTTTGAGCCCCAGGCCAATTTGGCGGGCCAGGCGAAAAAAGCGCTCCAGAGGCAGAGGTCCCGCCGCCAGAATATCCTTGAGGGTTTGGCCGTTCAGGTATTCCATCACATAGAAGGGCACCCCATCGGTAGTGATGCCGTAGTCGCTCACCTTGACAATGTGCAGGCTCTTTTGGCCCAAAGCGGCGCAGGCTTTCGCTTCCCGCTCAAAGCGCAGGCGGGCCTGCTCGTCCATCGCCGGCTGGGAGAGCAGCTTAATAGCCACTTCCACCCCACCAAAGAGCAGATCTTGGGCCAAATAGACCCGCCCCATGCCTCCTTGCCCCAGCAGATGGGTGAGGCGATAGCGCTGGGCCAAGAGGCGATCCAAAAAGGGATCCGAGGAAGTGAACATAGGGGATGGCGACGATACAGAGAAGAGAGCAGGGCCCTGGCAAGAGTAGGCTACCTCTACCATAAGCACTGGGGCCCCAATAGGCCATGCTCACCCTCGTCGATCCGGTTGCCTTGAATGTCTTTGCCCGTTGTTTACCACCCCGACTACAGCGCCCCCCTGCCGCCGGGCCACCGCTTTCCCATGCAAAAATTTCGCCTCCTGCACGAGCTACTGCTGCGGGAAGGGGTGATCCGCCCTCAGCAAGTGTACCAGCCGGAGCTGCCTCCCCTGGCCTGGATCGAATCGGTGCACACGCCAGAGTACGTGCGGGCCTACTGTGAGGGATCCCTGGAGGCCAAGCTGCAGCGGCGCATCGGCCTGCCCTGGAGCCCTGAGCTGGTGCGGCGCACCTGTCGAGCCGTGGGCGGCACCGTCCTGACCGCCCAGTTGGCCCTGCGCCACGGCCTGGCTTGCAACACCGCCGGCGGCACCCACCACGCCTTTCCCACCTACGGCGCCGGCTTCTGTATTTTCAACGACCTGGCCATTGCCGCCCAAGTCCTGCTGCAGCAGGGGCTGGTGCACAAGGTTCTGATTGTCGACCTGGATGTGCACCAGGGCGACGGCACCGCCTGGATCTTCCGCTCCGAGCCGCGGGTGTTTACCTTTTCCATGCACTGCGCCGCCAATTTCCCGGCCACCAAACAACAGAGCGACCTGGACGTGCCCCTGCCGGTGGGCCTGGAAGACGAAGCCTATCTACAAATCTTGGCCGACCACTTGCCAGATCTCTTGGCCCAGGTGCGCCCGGATCTGGTGCTCTACGACGCGGGGGTGGATCCCCACCGCGAAGACCTCTTGGGCAAGCTGGCCCTCAGCGACGAGGGGCTGTTTCGCCGCGACATGCAGGTGCTGGACACCTGCTTAAAGCGAGGCTACCCCGTTGCCTGCGTTATCGGCGGCGGCTATGGCAAAGACCTTGCCCACCTTGTGTACCGCCACTCGCTGCTGCACCGCGCCGCTGGCGAGGTCTACCGGCAATACTGCCTCTAGAAGGGCACAACTAAGCGTATTCGGCGATCACCACCGTGATGTTGTCTCGCCCGCCCCGCTCTTTGGCCGCCTCGATTAACTTGCGGGGGAGCTGCTCCAAGTCCTCTACCTGCAGGCAATACTCGGCGATAGCCTCGTCATCCAGCTCTTCGGTGAGCCCGTCACTACACAACAGCAGGCGATCCCCCGGACAAACTGTAATTGGCTGGACGGCAGGCGGCCCCGCATCGGGCCGGCCCAGGCAGCGCTCGAGAATATGTCGCCAGGGGTGGACGCGGGCTTGCTCTTGCGTCAACTCCCCTTGGCGAACCGAGCGGGCCACCAAGGTGTGATCCTCCGTCATCTGCTGCATCTGGGATCCGCGCAGGCGGTAGAGGCGGGAGTCGCCAATGTGAGCACTCCAGCAGTTGTTGTGGGGATCCACCATAGCCACCACCACGGTGGTGCCCATGTCTGCCCGCTCTGGGTTTTCCCGCTGGTCTTTCAGAATGGCCTCGTTGGCTGCTTCTATCGCTTCGCTGAGCAGCTTGGGCGCTGGCACGGTCTGCCAACCCCGCTCAAGGCACTCGCGAATGACCTGAACCGCCAACAGGCTGGCTGTTGCTCCGGCAGCGTGCCCTCCCATGCCATCGGCAACGATGAAGTAACGTCCTTCTGGATCACAGTAGTAGGCATCCTGATTGCTGCTGCGGACCTTGCCTGGATCCGTAGCGCAGGCGTATCGTCGCATCACATCAGTCGCTCTGATCCATTTGCCTTTAAGAGTACCCTGACCAGCGCCAAGGCGGCGAGAACGGCCAAAGCCAGGGTGACAATCGCTAAAGTAGCATGCCCAGCCAAAAATAGCTGGGTTGCGCTGAGAAAAAAGGTTGCAAACAACACTGCGTAAATGGTGCCCAGGCCGGTGTTGTTCAGCCGGCGCATCAGGCGCTCTGCCTCGCTCGAGCGAACCCGCAGGCGCAGTTCCCCCTGTTCCAACTTGCGCAAGGTCGATTCAAGACGGCGGGGCAAGCTGAGGCTGCTACTGGTGAACTCTGCCGCCTGGCGGCTGACCTGGGCTAGCAGAGTCTCCGTCTCCGGTCTGCTGCCGTTCATCAGCTCCTCCGCGAAAGGCTTGGCCACTTCCAGAAAATTGAACTCCGGATCCAACCCTTTTCCCAGCCCCTCCAACGTGGTCAGGGCCCGCATCACGAAGGTAAAGGTGGCGGGAAAGCGAAACGGCTGATCGTAGGCCAGCTCGTAGAGGTCTTCGCTGATGGCCGCCACGGAGATTTCTCCTGGGTTGCTGGAAAAGGGTTTATCCATAAAGTGATCCAGCATGTACTGCACCGAGCGACGCACCGGCGCCAGATCGGCGGTGGGCACCAGCACCCCCAGCTCCACCAGCGAGGCCACCACCAGGTCGGCATTTTTGGCCACCACAGCCGCCAGCATGGCCATCAGCTTTTCCTTGATGCCGGGGCGAATGCGCCCCATCATGCCGAAGTCGTAGAAGATCAGCGTGCCATCCGGCTTGACGGCAATGTTGCCAGGGTGGGGATCGGCGTGAAAAAAGCCGTCCTTGAGCAGTTGCCGCAAATAGGCCTCTGCCCCCAAGCGGGCCAAAATCTTGCGATCCAGCCCCGCCGCACTCAGGGCTTCGTAGTCGCTGATCTTGATCCCCGGCAGGTATTCCAGCGTCAGCAGGCGGGGGGAAGTGTAGCGCCAGTACACTTTGGGGACGGCAATTTGCGGCATATCCCGAAAGTTGCGGCGAAAGGTGTCGGCGTTGCGGCCCTCGTTGAGGTAGTCCACTTCCTCCCAGAGGGTGCGGCGGCACTCTTCGTAGATGCCGATCCAGTCTCGGCCCGGCCCGCCCCACCGGGTGCGGTACTGAAAAAACTCGGCGATCCCGCGGCAGATCTCCAGATCAATCGTGAACAGGCGGGTCAGGCCCGGACGCTGCACCTTGACAACGACTTCTTCGCCAGTCTTGAGCTTGGCGCGATGTACCTGTCCCAAGCTGGCTGCAGCCAAAGGGGTGGGATCGAAATAGCTGTAGATCTGCTCAATCGGCTTGCCCAACTCTTGCTGCACGATGGCCGCCACCTGTTCGTAGCCAAAGGCGGGCACCCGATCCTGCAGCTTGGACAGCTCCTCGACATACTCGGCGGGGAAGAGATCGGCGCGGGTGGAGAAAAACTGCCCCACCTTAATAAAGGTAGGGCCCAGGTGGAGCAGCGTCTCACGGATCCAGATGGCTCTGGCGCGGCGGCGTTTGGCCTTGCGCTCTGGTGTGGCCTGCCCCCCGTAGCTCCACGCCTGCTGATCCAGCCAGAGGTAGAACAGCCAGGTGAGCACAAATCGCCAAATATCCAGAAGGCGGCCCCAGCGGGTGTAGTTTTCCCGGGCCCAACGGTAGGCGGTATAGGGCTTGACGGGTTCGGATCCCAAAAAGGTTCGGGATCGGAGTGTGCTGGCGTTCAAGCGTTTCGACTCCGATACTTCTGCAATTCGGAGCGCAACTGCGCCACCTCTGCCCGTAGGTCGTCCAAGGTTGCCTGCAGATCCTCTGTCTTGAAGGGCGGCGGCACTATTGCTTGGGTAGCTAGCGATGCTTCCGCCTCAGCCCGGGCCATGACATCCTGAGCAAAAGTCTGCCAGCCCTCTTGGAGCTCCGCCCACACCTTGCCCACTTCCCCAGCAATGTCGGCGAAGGTGCTCTCCAAGCGCTCTCGCAGCACGTCGGCCACCGCCTTGCCGACGAAAAAAGCCCGTACAACTGGATTCTTCATGCAACCCAAGTGTTAAGAAGCATCACCCAAATTATAACGAATCCTACTCCAACCAGGCCGAAAAGCCGATCCACCCCAGCGGTGTCGGATGATCGGCTTGACCGGCTTGGCAAATGGAGGAAGATGCGGCGGGTGGGCTGCCCAACCTCAGCGGCGGTTGGTGGTCATGTCAGGGATCTTCAGATCGAAGACACTGATGTTTTGCCGCGCTGCCGGCTTGGGATTGAGCATGCGGGCCATGTTGAGGAAGTTTTCCGGATCCCCCGGCTTGGGAGGACGAGTAATTCGATAGGTGCGCACCACTTCCCGCGTCGAGCGCTTCACGCCGGAAACATCCCGCCACCGCGCTCCGTAGCGGGGGGTCACCAGGTTGGCCGGCTTCTCTGAGAGGCGACGGCGCTGGTAGGGCACCACATCGTCCCCAAAGGCGGCGTTGTACTCCTCACTATCGATGACAGCATCAATAAAGCCGTCCAGCCCGCGGGTGGCAAGGATGATGGAGTATTTGATGCGCTCCTGCTGGCTGTAGGTGGGCCGGCCCAGGAAGCGCTGGAAGGTGACCTCGACGAAGCGGTAGTTGTCGTTAGGAACCATGACCAGATCCCGGTACACCTCCGATTTGCCCAGGCCACGGATAAACTCTTTCACCGAGATCGCCCCGTTGCGCAACTGGGACTCCAGAGCTTTTTGCCGGTAGCTCTCCAGCATCAGGTGTTCGCTGAAGATCTGCCGGTAGGCGGCGCGGATGACATTCTCGATGCCCGTCGGGTCGTCGGGGCGATAGACGGGCGGGGTTTCGTCGCTGGGTACAAAGTAGCGGTTCACCCGCACGTTTTGCGTGGTGGGGCGATCGGCAAGCAAGGGAAGAGACATAGGCTGTGCTCCTACAAGAAACAAAACAACTAAAGAAGAAGAGGCTACCGCTCAGCAGCCAGCTCCTGCTGGCTGAGGCGAGCGCGGAGGGGAATCAAGGGATCCGCATCCTGCAAAGCCATCTGGAGAGCCGCTGCGGCTGCGGGGCGCAGGGACGCTTCCCCCAGCCGAGCCAAGTCCGTCAGGGATCCGACGGCAGCATAGCGGACGCCCCAGTCAGCGTCGCCCAAGCACTGACGCAACAGGTGCAAAGCTTGCTCTTGGTCGGAGAGAGGCCTCCGTGCAGCTACCCGCCCCAGCCCACGGGTTGCCGCCCGCCGCACGCTGGGGGCGAAGTCCGCCACAATGGCTTCCGCCAAAAAGGGGTAGGCATCCCCGTGGCCGATACGGGCCAATGCCCGCACCGAATAGGCACGTGCCCCATAGTCGAAGCCATCGATGTTGGCCAGCAAAGGCTGTACCGCTGCCTCCCCGAAGCGCAGCACCTCTTCCAGGGCGGCTTCTCCCACGGCAGGGCGGTTGAAGCCAAAGGCGCGAATGAGCAGGGGGATCCCTTCCACGTGGCCCAAGGATCCCAGCGCTCTCACCACCCGCAACAGCTCTTCGGCTGAGGTGGCCTGTTCCAGTTCAGCAGCCAGTTGAGCCACAGCAGTAGGAAGCACTTGCGCAGCCGAGGAAGAGGACATAGACAACCCACAGGCCGAAGGTAAGGTAAAGAACAAAACATTCGAGTGAGCCAACACGGGGGAGGGCCCAAAGCCCTTCCACGTCTAGAACAGCCTGTCCAGCTGCGGGATGATCGCCGCTGCCACCCCATCCGGCGGCACCCGCCCCAACTGTAGCGCCACGTCGAACAGGCGCTTCAGAGCGTTGATGCGCAGGTTAAGGGCCACATCGGCTGTCGCCAACAGCGACGCTCCTGCCACCCAGCCGGATTCTGCCAGATCGAAAAGGGCCGCTTGGCGCAGGCTGAAATTGGGGTGGGCCAGCAGCGCCACCAGAACTTGGGTCAGCTCCTCGGCTTGCGTAAAGCGATAGAGCACCCAGGCAGCTGCCGAACGCACCCGCTCCGAAGGGTGGCTCAAAAAAGGCCGGATCGCCGCCTCGGCCTCGGTGGCACCGAGCTGGCCCAGCGCCTCGATGAAGGCTTCCCAGGGCTGCTCCTGCTCCCGCGACTGCAGCAAGGCCAGCAAGGGATCCACCGCTCGCCTGTCCCCTAACTGGGCCAGGGCGTAGGCAGCCTCTTCCCGCACGTGCAGATCGGTACAGGCAAGTGCCTCGATCAGGCCGGGCACGGCCCGCACGTCGCCAATTTGCCCGAGGGCTTTGGCGGCATTGCGCCGTAGCGGGTAGCCCCCCAAAGCGGTGCGATCCCGCTCATCTCGCAACGCCAGCAGCAGCGGCTCCACGCCCCGCGGATCCCGAACCGTGCCCAAGTACCAAGCGGCATAATACCGATCTTGGGGATCATCCCCCTGCAGCCGCGCTATTGCCTGCTCCCAGGTGAGCGGCTGGGGCAGCACCGCTGTGTTGGATGTCATGGGAAGCCTTGCAGAGCTGTCCATGGAATCGAGGCCACCTTGCCAATAACTGCGGTTGAGCAGGGGGATCCCTTACTCAGCAGCGCCGTTGCTCTGGGCAGGGGCCACCGATAGAGCAGTGACCTGCACAATTTTGCCGCCCATCCGCAGAATGCGCTGCATCTCGGCAGACAGCCGGCTGTAAGGAACTGTGGTGCTCATGGTGCTGCGACGCACCTTAGCAGAGGTGGCCAGAGCATCGGGCGGGTTAAGCAGGCCAGTGTACTCAACCTTGTAAACCCGGCTACCGGCTTCCGTCAAAGTTTCAGGGCCGCTGGTGCTTTGACCAAACATCGCTTTCCCCCGAGTCGAGTTCAA
This sequence comes from Synechococcus sp. B60.1, assembly GCF_047462555.1. Classification (NCBI taxonomy): domain Bacteria; kingdom Bacillati; phylum Cyanobacteriota; class Cyanophyceae; order Synechococcales; family Synechococcaceae; genus Synechococcus; species Synechococcus sp. B60.1. Next base: position 11,054 of record NZ_JANSJN010000020.1, on the reverse strand, counting down.
CTTTGTGCAGCACCTGGGCACAAAAACCCCCTCAACACCAGAGGGGCCCCAAAAGCCACCTCCAGAGGCGGAGCTGTACCCAGGCACAAGCGCTTGGGAAGCAGGCAGGCAACCTAGCCGGCTCGAGGAGAGCCGCGGTGCCGAAAACCTGGAAACGACCGGCTCAGCTTTACTTGGGCTGCTGCCTGCTCTATAGGGGCACTTAATTGAAAGACGAAGAAAGAGATCGCTCCCCCAAAAACGGGATCTCTACTCTGGCATCCCTTAGCTAAGGGCGTTGATGGCGTAATCAAAGTAAATGGCTGCCTCGTTGGCTGCTTGGCCCTTCAGCATGCCCAGTGCACGGCTCTTCATGTGTTGCAGAGCCACAATGTACCAGCTCGGGGAGAGGTTAAAGGAGCGGTTCACCTCCCGCAGGCCAGCCACCAAGTATTCATCGAGGGGGCCCGTGCCGCCTGCAACCAGCGAGTAGGTGATAAAGCGCAGATAGTAGCCAATGTCGCGGGCACACTTGGCCTGAAACACATCGCCATGGCCCATCTCGCCCGGCTGGGTCAGGTAGGGGAAGCGCTTGAATACTTCCTGCACCGCTTCGCGCACCAGCGTTTGTTGGTTTTGGGTCAGGACACGGGCCGCTTCTAGAGAGGCAGCAGCGCGCTGGTAACGACCATTAACGGCCTGCAGCTCGCTGGCATTGAGAAAACGCCCTTGATTGTCAGCAGCGGCAATCGCTTCGGTAATGACAGTTTTCACCTTGCAACTCCTAAATGCGTTGACTGTTAGCAAAAGTCTTAGTTGAGCAGCCGGCACCCCTTTAAGTGGGGGATGCCTTTCTGCCTATCGAAAAAAGGGATCTAGACGATCTCAGGGAGCTTTAAAGAGAGACGACCGCCTTCAACCCTCAACTTACCCTCAACTTAAACAATGGCGGCAGCCGCCTTGTCGAAGTAGCTGGCCACCTCGCTTTGCAGCGCCGAGCAGTCGCCAGGGGTGATGCCGTTCGGATCCATGATCTTGGCCAGGGCTTCCTTCTTCATGGCCGCAATGGCGTTGGCCATGGAGCTGGTGGGCACCCCCAGCGCAATGTAGGTCTCCCGCAGGCCGTTGAGGCAGCGATCTTCCAGCACCGAGCTGTCCCCCGCCAGGGTGGCGTAGGTGATGTAGCGCAAGATGATCTCCATGTCGCGCAGGCAGGCAGCCATGCGACGGTTGGTGTAGGCATTGCCGCCAGGGGCGATCAGATCCGGCTCCTGGGCAAACAGGGAACGAGCCGCATTGGTCACGATTTGGGCGGCGTTGCTGGTCATGCGGTTGACCGCATCCAGGCGCTTGTTGCCCTCTGCCACCAAAGCCGCCAAACGGTCAAACTCTTGATCACTTAAAAAAGCACCGCGTGCATCTGCCTGAGCGATCACCCGGGTAAAGGCGTCTTGCATGATGGATCTCCTTCTGGTCTTTCCAAAAAGCGATGAGCGACTGGCTGAACCTCTCAAAAGCCGAATCCCAAGCTCTCTTGTGGGATCCCGTTTCCCCAAAAACCGGGGATCCTGTGGAGCAGATTACCCCCACCGAAGCCCCAGATTTTGAGACAAGTCAAGAACCTCTGCGACTTTCAGACAGCCGAGCATCCAGGTCAATTTTATAGCGTGGGAGGGATGAGTGTTTTGTGAAGATTTACAAATAAACAGGCACCAGAGTGTCTGCTTGGCCGCCAATCCTCTGGCTCTGTTGGGTCAGCAGGCCGGAAACCGGTCGGCGAGGGTAGTAACAAAATGTAAACATTCGTTTTACTTGTTTTGAGATAAAGGCAAGCCTCTTGCCCACACACTGAAGCAGTCAATGTTCGGGGGTACCTATTCCTTGCAGAGCAGCTTTTAGATCCCGGCAGAAGTGGGCGATTTGTTGCAGCCCCTGGGCGGGAGTGGGGGCTTTGGCCAGCCGTTGCACGAAGGCACTGCCCACGATAGCGGCATCGGCTCCCCAGAGAGCAATCTGGCGGGCTTGGTCGGGGGTGGAGATGCCAAAGCCCACCCCAATCGGCAGAGAGGTGTATTGGCGCAACTGCTGCAGCAAGGCCGGGATCCGCTGCTCCAGGGTGGCCCGTTCGCCGGTGACGCCGGTGGTGCTGACCAAGTAGATAAAGCCGCTGGACTGTTGGGCAATACGGCGCATCCGCTCCGGGGGACTGGTAGGGGCCACCAGTAGGATCAGGTCGATCCCCTCTGCCTGCGCTGCTTCCCGCAGGGATCCGGCCTCTTCCAGGGGCAGGTCGGGGACGACTAAGCCAGCACAGCCGGCCCGGCGCAGTTGCTGCACAAAGGTGGGGAGGCCGAGCTGGTGGATGGGGTTGTAGTAGGTGAAGAGGATGAGAGGGGCCCGCAGCGAGAGGCACCTCAAGCCCTGCAAGATGGCACCCAAGGTAACACCCCGCTTGAGGGCGCGGGTAGCTGCTGCTTGGATCACGGGTCCATCGGCCAGGGGATCCGAGTAGGGCACCCCCAACTCGATGAGATCGGCGCCGTGTTGATCCAAAACTTGCAGGGCCTCAAAGGTGGTTTCCAGGTCGGGATCCCCGGCGGTGAGGTAGGGGATGAGGGCGGCTTCGCCGCGGCTGCGCAGCGCCTGAAAACACGCGGTGATCCGGCTGGGCATGGGATCCATCCGAGCTGAGGAGATGAAGAGAGTTGAGAGCATCCCCTACTGTAGCGCTTGCCGGGATCCCTAGGGGAGAGGCACAAAGTCGTAGCCCGTGCCGGAGCGGTTGCCCCGTTCAATGCGCACCAGCACGTTGGGGGCATCGCGGTCGCCGGAGGGCAAAAAGCGCACCTCCCCGGAAGCGCCGTCTGGCAAGCGGAAGTTGGAGTCGCCGAGGGCAGTGAGAATGCCGCTGCGGCTGGGGGATCCCTGCCGAATAGCCTGGAGAAAAACACGGGTGGCGTCGTAGGCCAGGGCGGTGCGCCAACTCACCTGCCCTCCCCACATCTGGGCTGCCTTCTGGGCAAAGCCGCGGCTGCGGAGAAGATCGGGATGCCAGGGCACCGCCACCACCATGCCCTCCACCGCTGCTCCCCCTTCCTTGAGGGTGGTAAGGCTGAAGAGCACATCCCCCCCCACCAGGGCAAGGGGTTGGCCGAGGAGGGCGTTCTGGCGGGCAACGGCCAGCGCTTGTTCGGCTACGGAAGCCGTGGGTGCCAAGAAAGCCACCTGGGATCCCTGCTCCAGTGCTCTCCGGAGGCTGGCCTGGGGGTTGAAATCGGCGGCTGTTAGGTCAAAGGTGGCCAGCACAATCCCCCCTTCGCTGGTCAGGGTGGAGGCAAAGGCGTCGCGCAGGCTGGTGCTATAGGCGCTGTTGGGGTTGTAGAAGATGGCCACCCTCTGCAGGCGCAGCTTGTTGAGGACATAGCGGGCCAGTTGCGTGCCAGCAATCTGGTCGGAGGGGACGGTGCGAAAGATGGCGTTCCCCAGCAGGCTGATGCGGGTGCTGGTGGAGGTGGAGGAGATCATGGCCAGGCCGGCAGACTGATAGATCTCAGCCGCCGCCAGGGTGGCATCGCTGGCGTTGTGGCCGATCACCCCCAAAATCTCAGGCTGGCCCACCAGCGCTTTGGCCACTGCCGCCGCTCGCTCCGGGTTATCCCCGTCGTCGGCAATCACCACTTGCAGCAGCCGCCCCTCAAGGCCCCCCTGTTGGAAAAGCTCCTCTTGGGCCTGGGCCACGCCCCGCAGCGTCTCTTTGGCGCGGTTGGGGTTGCTGGAGATGGGCACCACCACGGCTAAGCTCAAGGGGTTGCCCTGTTGCCGGGCGCGGGCGTTGTTCAAAAAAATGCGCGCTTCCGGGTCGTTGCGGTTGTTCTGCAGCCCCATCTCCAAGAGCGGGATCGCCGCCCCAAAATTGCCCTGGCGGATGAGCTCTGCGGCAGCCACGGCGGCGGGGCTGCTATCGGCAAAGAGGGTGCGCTCGCCGCTGGTTAAGAGCAGATCCTGGGCCCTACTGCCCAACCCTGGCAGCGAGATCCCTGGCGGCCAGCGAAGGTAGCCCGCCCGCCAAGCGCGATGACCGCCCCAGAGGAGCAGGAGCCCCAGAGCAATGTAGACGATGGGTGGCGGAGACTTGGCAACCATGGGCCCTAAAGAAGAGAACAACAGCAGAATCCGGGCAGCAGGGGTACTGCTCACACCTTCAGGAAGCTCCTGGAACCCCTCTCTTCAAGGATCTTCAAGAATTTCTTGAAGCATACCCGAAGGATCAGGCCGGTAGGTAGGGCTGTTGCGGTATTGGCGCTCCAGGTGCTCCACAATGGAGACAGGAACAGAGGGAGTTGCCGAGGGCTCTTCTGGGTGTACGCTGGGGCTCAGTCTCCCAGTTGGCCTGCAGAGATGGGGCCCAAACCCCTGCAGCGATCAGCAAAAGGACGATAGCGGCGGCGTCAAGCAATGCGACGATGGCCATCGGGGCAAGACGCTGGCTTTCCCTTCCCATGATAGAGGTTGTCGAAAACCCTTTACCTCAGGATCCGCTCGAACAAGCCCTGTGGGACTGGCACCGGGGCCAGGCCAGGGGCTCCCTGTGCTTGCACGCCTACAGCGCCGAGGGGATCCCGCTGGCAGAGGAGCCCCAGGTGGTCTCGCCGGAGGTGTTCTTCACCCAGGAGCTGCCAGAAGTGGAGGCCCTGGCTTTGGATCTCTGTCGCGGTCGCGTGTTGGACATTGGCGCCGGCACAGGCCGCCACAGCCTGCTGCTGCAGGAGGAGGGGTTGGCTGTGGCCGCCCTGGATCGCTCCCCCGTGGCGCTGCGGATCATGGCCGAACGGGGGGTGCGCTGCCGCATTGCCGCCGACCTGTTCTCCTGGGAGGGGCCGGAGGAGCCCTTCGATACGCTGCTGCTGCTGATGAACGGCGTTGGCCTGGTGGGATCCCTGGCGGGATTGGAGCGTTTTTTAACCTTGGCCCGCCACTGGGTTCAGCCTACCGGCCAGTTGCTTGTGGATTCCACCGATCTAAGCGACCTCAGGGAAGATGGCGGCTCGGCGGATCTGCCGCAGGTAGAAAGTTCAGCCGATTCTGAAGCCGAGGATTGGGAGAAGGGGAAGGACTTGAAAGCGGCGGGCGAGGTAAAAGCCAAGGTGGTGAACTTTGTGGCCGAGTACAACGGGCAGCGCGGGGATCCCTTTCCCTGGCTGTTTGTGGATCCGGAGACCCTGCTGCGCTATGCCCACGCCCACGGCTGGCAGGGACAAATTCTCTACCAAGAGCCGGAGGGAGCCTTTCTGGCACGGCTTGCGCCTCTCTAAGCCCAGCCCCTTCGTGGGAAAGGATCTGCGACAAAAAAGGCGGGAACGCTCTTCCTGGGGGTTGCTGAAAAACTCTTGGGGGGTGTTTTCTTCCACGATCTTGCCGCGGTCAAAATTGAAAACTTGACCGCCCGATCTGTTGAGGCCAGAATCCGGGATCCCAACTCCTAGAAAGAACCCCACTGGCAGGGCAAGCCCAGTCCAACAGCGATACTCTAGGCGATACTCTAGAAGGTGTTCTTGAGTAAGTCCGTGCAAACAATGGCTCAGCCTGCCCTGCGCATCCTGCTCGTGCGCCACGGTGAGAGCACCTTCAACGTCGAAAATCGCATCCAAGGCCGCTCCGATCTCTCTCGCCTCACCCCCAATGGAGAAGCGCAGGCACAGCGGGTAGCTGAGGTTCTGGCCGGGATCCCCTTGGATTACACCTACTGCAGCCCTCTCTCCCGTGCCCTCGACACCGCCCGTATCATTCTCAAGGAGCGAGCGGGGATCCCTTTGTCCATCAGCGAGCACCTGCGGGAGATTGACCTGACGGCCTGGGAGGGCTTGACCTTTGCCGAGGTGAAGGAGAAATACCCAGAAGATTACCACCTATGGCGGCACCGTCCCGACGAGCTAGAGCTGGAGGGGCGCCTTCCGGTGCGGGATCTCTGGCAGCAGGCGCAGGAGTTTTGGCAACTGCTGGCCGAGCAAGTGAAGTCAGCGCCCCCCACCTCCTCTGATCGGGGAACCGATCCAAGGCATCCCCTCAACGTTCTCGTCGTCGGGCACAGCGGCATCAACCGCGCCCTGGTCAGCACCGCCATCGGCCTGGGGCCGGTTCACTACCACCGTCTTGGGCAAGATAACTGCGCCATCAGCGTTCTCAACTTTCCCCAGGGCCTGGGGGCGCCGCCACAACTGGAATCTTTGAATATCACTGCCCATCTGGGTCAGCCTCTGCCCAAACGCAAGCGGGGGATGCGCATCCTGCTGGTGCGGCACGGCGAGACGCAATGGAACCGGGAGCAGCGCTTTCAGGGGCAGCGGGATATTCCCCTCAACGCCACTGGCGAGGAGCAGGCAGCTAGGGTGGCGGAGTTTCTGGCCGATCAGCCGCTGAACCTGGCTTTTTCCAGCCCGCTGAAGCGCCCCTGGGCCACGGCGGACGCCATCTGCAGCAACCACCCCAACCTGATCCTGCGCCCGATGCCGGAGCTGCAGGAGATCTGCCACGGCGATTGGGAGGGCAAGCTCCAGAGCGAGGTGGAAGCCGAATACCCAGGCGAGCTGGAGCGCTGGCAGCGGGATCCGGCCACGGTGCAAATGCCCAACGGGGAAAACCTGTACCAAGTGTGGGATCGCACGCGCTCGGCATGGGAAGAGATTTTGGCCATCACCGCCGCCCAATTTCCCGAAGGCACGGCCGTGGTGGTGGCCCACGACGCCATCAACAAGGCGATCATCTGCCAGTTGTTCGACCTTTCCCCCCACGCCTTTTGGATCTTCAAGCAGGGCAATGGGGGCATTACCGTTATCGACTACCCCGACGGCAAGGACGGCGCTCCTGTTCTCAAAGTGTTGAACCTCACCACTCACCTGTCCGGCCAGATTTTCGACTGCACCACAGCGGGTGCACTTTAGCGAGGTGGAAGATGGGATCCACCTTCCCTGCCGACCTGAGCCTGCTCAATCTCTGCCTCCGTGGGGTGCGCCTGTTGGATCCCTGGCAACAGCGGGATGAGGTGACCGACGTGTGGCTACAGCAGGGCCGCCTCCGGGCTACTCAGCCAACGGGGATCCCTGCCGACATCCCCCGCCTGGATGCTACTGGCTGGGTGCTGGGGCCAGGTTTGATAGATCTGTACGCCCACAGTGGCGAGATCACTAACGAAGAGCTCTCCCCCGGCCGCGAGACCCTCACTTCTCTAGGGGCGGCAGCTCTGGCAGGGGGGTTTACCCAAGTGGGTCTTCTCCCTGCCCCCCTGCCGGGAACGGCGACTTTCCCGGTGCTGAACCAGCCGGAGCAGGTGGGCCGCTACCGCCGCCGACCTGGGGATTCCCGCTGGCTGCCCTGGGCTGCTTTGAGTTTGGAGGACAAGGGAGAGACCGCCAACCCCTGGGGAGAGCTGGCCCAGGCAGGAGCCATTGGCTTTGCCACTTCCTTTAGCAGCACATCATCCGCAGGTTCCCCGGTCTTGTTGCGCCGGGCCCTGGAGTATTTGCGGCCCTGGAATAAACCACTGCTGGTTTGGGCCTGGGATCCCACCCTGGCGGGCTCGGGCAGCCTCTACGAGGGGGTGTGGGCCCTGCGCCTAGGGCTGAAGGGGATCCCAACTAGTGCCGAAACTGCCGCCTTGGCCCGCCTCCTAGAAGTGATGCGCAGCGTTGCCTCGCCGGCGCCGGTGCATGTGATGCGCCTTAGCCAAGCCCGCAGTCTAGAGCTTGTCCAGCGGGCCCAGGCAGAGGGGCTGCCAGTTACCGCCAGCACCACCTGGATGCACCTGCTCTTGGCGGAGGAAGCCGTCTTGGAGCACGGCTACGATCCCAACCTGCGCCTGCTGCCTCCTCTGCCACACGTCGCCGACCGGGAGGCCCTTATTGCCGGGATCCGCAGCGGCAGCCTGGGCATCGCCACGGATCATGCTCCCTACACCTACGAGGAGAAAACCCTGCCCTTTGCCGAGGCTCCTCCTGGGGCCATAGGCCTGGAGTTGGCCTTGCCGCTGCTGTGGCAGAACCTGGTGGAGACGGGATTGCTAACAGCGCTACAGCTCTGGTCGGCCCTCAGCCTCTACCCGGCCCGCTGCCTGGGGTTGGAGCCGCCCTGTCTGGATCCCGGCAGTGACTGGGTGCTCTTTGATCCAGCCCATACCTGGACAGTTTCAGCAGCTACCCTCCGCTCTCACTCCCAAGCTACTTCCTGGCTGGGCAAGACCCTGCGCGGCAAGGTGTTGCACACCCACGTTGAAGAAGGAAGCTAGCCCTGAGGCCGAGACCGGCAAAACCCGTTCTCGTTGCCCGCAGGGCCGTGAATCCCCTCCCATGCAAACCCAGATCCTCCCCCCCACCCCTGAGCACCTTGCCCTGGCGGCTGAAGCGCTGCGGCAGGGCCAGTTGGTGGCCATGCCTACAGAAACGGTCTACGGCCTGGCAGGCCACGGCCTCAACGAGCAGGCGGTGGCCAAGATCTTTGCCGTCAAGGAGCGCCCCCGCTTCGATCCCCTGATCCTGCATCTGCCGGCTGGGTTGGATCTGGAGGCACTGCAGGGCTGGCTGGTAGATCTGGCGGCTTTTACTCCCGCCGCTCGCGCTCGCCTGGGATCCCTCGTCAACACCTTCTGGCCGGGGCCGCTGACCTTGGTGCTACCTAAGGGATCGCAGGTGCCGGATCTGGTCACCAGCGGTTTGCCCACCGTGGCGCTGCGGGTGCCGGCCCACCCCGTAGCCCAGGCTTTGCTGCAGGCAGTTCAGGTGCCCTTGGCTGCCCCCAGCGCCAACCGCTTTGGCCGCCTCAGCCCCACCTCGGCCCAGGCTGTCTACGCCGAGTTGGCGGGGCGGATCCCTTACATCTTGGACGGGGGGGAGTGTGCCGTAGGCGTGGAATCGACAGTCCTCAAGCTCAGCCCAGACGGCACTCCCACCTTGTTGCGCCCCGGCGGGATCCCACAGGAAGTTTTGGCATCCCACCTCAATTTGCCCCTCAGCTCTCCCCCTGCCCCAGACCGCAAGGAGAGGCCAGAGGCTCCCGGCCAACTGAGCAGCCACTACGCCCCCGGTAAGCCCCTCTGGCTTTTGCCCACTGCCTTTACCCAGCTTCAGCCCGAGGACTGGCAACAGTTGCAGCGCTTGGCCACCGGCCACTCGCACCTAGGCATTCTCAGTTTCGCCGCCAAACCAGAACCGCTGGCAGAAAGCCTCTCCCACCACTGGCCTGAGGTCACCTTTACCCTAGAATGTCTGGGCCCGGATCCCAACTTGGCGGCCCGCGCCCTCTTTGCCAGCCTGCGCCGCCTGGATGAGGGAGCGGCCACTCTGCTGTTGGCCGAACCGCCACCGGTCGTCACCGGCCTAGGTTATGCGATCATGGATCGACTACGACGGGCCAGCCGCTCATGGAAGTCTCCCCTCTCGTCGCTATCGTAATGGGCAGCGATTCGGATCTGCCCACCCTGGCACCCGCTGCCCAGGTGTGTGAGGAGTTCGGGATCCCCTACCAACTGCAGATCCTCAGCGCCCACCGCACCCCTGAGGCGATGGTGGACTTTGCCCGCCGCGCCCATACTCAAGGGATCCGCGTCATCATTGCCGGCGCCGGCGGGGCAGCCCACTTGCCGGGGATGGTGGCGTCTCTAACTCCTCTGCCGGTCATTGGGGTGCCGGTGTTTAGTCAATCCCTACAGGGGCTGGACTCCCTCTACTCGATTGTGCAAATGCCCAAAGGGATCCCAGTAGCCACCGTGGCCATCGGCAATGGCTACAACGCTGGGCTCTTGGCCGTGCAGATCTTGGCCAGCGGCGATCCCGCTCTGCAACAACGGGTGCTGGCCTACCGGGAAAGCCTTAAGCAAGCGGTGCAAGAGAAAAACGCCCAGTTGCAAACTCAAGGGTGGAAAGCCTACCTCGGCTCTGCCGGCAGAGCATGATTAGTAACATAATTAGGAAGCGAACATAGTTAGGAAGCGTTGACCTGTCTTGCCACCTTGGCAGGGGCCAGATGGGACGAAGTCTTGGAGTTACCGACAGTGAAGGATCGGTCAGGTCGCCCCTCTTCCGGCCAGGGATCCTGGCGGGAGTATCTGCAGCGGGTTCAGAAAGGGGCAGTGGAGAGGGGATCCCAGGTGGCCCTGTGGCTACTCTCGGGGCCGCAATGGCGGGTTTTGGCCCTGTCGGGCTTGGCCTTGGCGGGGCTGGCTTTTTGGCACTGGCGGCTAGCTCTCTCTCTAGCTGTGGGCAGTGGGGCAATGCTGGGGCTGTATGCTGCGCGCAGCCCTGAGTTCAGCCGCCGCTGGCAGGAGTTGCAAGCCTGGTTTCGCCAAGCCGATCGCTCCCTGCTGCTTGCTGTTGTCGGGGGGGCAGGTGCCACCCTGGGCACCTACATCGTGGTTTCCATCTGGGCAGAATCCAGCCAGCGCTGGCTGGCCACGGGCGCCATTTTGCAAGGGCTAGCCACCTTTGCCCTGTTGGCGCTGCTGTTTTGGGAGTGGCTCAGCCGCCGCCAGGAGCGGCAGCGTTCCCAACTGGAGCGAGATCTCAGCGACATTGCTTCCCCCGACTCCTACCGACGGCTGCTGGGCGTGCGTCGGCTGCAGAGCTTGATGCCATACCTGGATGCCGAGCAGACGCGGCTAGCGGTGGACTACCTCCGCCTCGCCCTTGACCAAGAAACCGTGGCTGTCGTCCGGGAAGCCCTGCTGGAAGCTCTGCAGGGGTGGGGTATTCTGCGTCGCCTCAACGATTTGGCCGACCTCAAACGCCCCGAAAGCAGCGGGGATCCCTCTTCAGGTCGAAACCGCAGTGTCTAGAGGTCTCCCGCAGGCTGGCAAATCTTCAACGTAAGGCGCGGGATTCCCCACCGTATAGACGGTGGGGAGGGTAGCGCCTCCTGACTGATTCTGGATATATCGCTTCACGATTTCTAGAGGTGCACCGCCGCATGAGACAATGCACTTAGAATCATGCCAAAGCTTAGCCTTTCCCCAGTACACTTGATTGAGCTGTTCCGCAAACTGTTGCCTTAGTATGCGACTTGATGCTGACTTGAGAAAAGAAACGAGGTTA
>NZ_JANSJN010000019.1:20057-30195 GCF_047462555.1 Synechococcus sp. B60.1 | reverse complement strand
TAGCTAGATAGACAACAAGCGCCAGAAGGCCGATAAGAAAAAACGAGAACAGAACAAAAATAAGCAATTCCATTGCAAACCCTCCCTCCAACCTCTAGACTTTGGCGATCCTACTTAGAGTATCTAGGCGGGCACAAAAAAAGGATCCCCTCAGAAAAAGAAGGGATCCCGTTCCAAAACCTCATTCGAGAACGAATGTTTTGGATGAAAACCTCGATCAGGCGTCAAAATAGAGTGCAAACTCGTAGGGGTGAGGCCGCAGGTTGATGGGGTTGATCTCGTTGTCAATCTTGTACTCGATGTAGGTTTCGATGAGATCCTCAGTAAAGACACCTCCCTCCAGTAGGAAGTCGTGATCCTTCTGCAGGTTTTCCAAAGCATCCAGCAGGGATCCGGGCGTGGAGGGGATCTTGGCCAGCTCGTCCGGCTCCAGATCGTAGATGTCCTTGTCGAGGGGCTCGCCGGGGTGGATCTTGTTCTTGATCCCGTCCAGGCCGGCCATCAACATGGCCGAGAAGGCGATATAGGGGTTGCAGGTGGCATCGGGGCAGCGGAACTCCAGCCGCTTGGCCTTGGGATTTTTGCCTGTAACTGGAATGCGAATGGCTGCGGAGCGGTTGCCCTGCGAGTAGGCCAAGTTGACCGGCGCCTCAAACCCAGGCACCAGGCGCTTGTAGGAGTTGGTGGTGGGGTTGGTAAAGGCTAGGATGGCTGGGGCATGCTTGAGCAGGCCGCCAATGTAGTAGAGAGCCGTTTCGCTGAGATCGGCGTAGTTGCCTTCTTGGTAAAACAAGGGCTGGCCGTCTCTCCAGAGGGACTGGTGCGTGTGCATGCCGCTGCCGTTGTCATTGAAGAGGGGCTTGGGCATGAACGTCACCGTCTTGCCGTGCTTGCGGGCCACGTTCCGGATCACGTACTTGTAAATCATCATGTAGTCGGCAGCCGTGATTAGATCGGCAAAGCGGTAGCCCAGCTCCCCTTGCCCGCCGGTGGCCACCTCGTGGTGGTGCTTCTCGATAGGCACCCCTAGCTTGGCCATTGTCAACAGCATCTCGGTACGAAGATCCTGGTGGGCATCGGTGGGCGGCACAGGGAAATAGCCCTCTTTGTAGCGGGGCTTGTAGCCCAGGTTGCCGCCTTTTTCCTCCCGGCCTGAGTTCCAGCGGCCCTCGATGGAATCGACAAAGTAGTAGCCGGCGTTTTGGGTCTGGTCAAACCGTACATCTTCAAAAATAAAGAACTCTGCTTCGGGCCCGAAGTAAGCCGTATCGGCAATCCCTGTCGATTGCAGATAGGCCACAGCCCGTGCTGCCAGGCTCCGCGGACAACGGCTGTAGGGCTGGCCGGTGCGCGGCTCAATAATGTTACAGATAAGGCTGAGGGTGGGCACTTGCAAGAACGGGTCGATCCAGGCCGTCTTGGGATCCGGCACCATGTACATGTCCGACTCATTGATGGATTTCCAGCCCCGAATGCTTGAACCATCAAAGGGTAGCCCTTCGCTGAAAACTTGTTCCGTAAGCATCGAAGGGTGGAAGGAAACGTGCTGCCAAGTGCCGAAGATATCCACAAACTTGAGATCCACCATCTGGACATTGTTGTCCTGGATCATCTGAAGCACTTCTTGGGGCGTGGATGCCATTACTCTCTCCTGATTGGGTTGCAATTGAGACTGGGGTAATCCTAAGGTAGACGGGATCCCGGCAGCGGATCCCCGCGCTTCGACTTGAGTGGGCCAAAAGCGCTCACCCATCCTAGAAAGGCCGATATCAGCATTTTGTAGCTTCTGATACGAAATTGCCCTGGCTTTGGCCTTCTGCTCAACGGCTTGGCCATTGCGCCCCTCAGCCAAGCGTTTCTGCCCTGTTGTCCTCTGGACAAAGACAAGTCGGAGAAGCCAAACCCTGTCTCCCTAGCTAGAGGAAAGCGAAAATGGGACTAGCGAGCTCCAGCCTCGCTCAGAATACCGGCTCGTGTTAGACTAAAACGTAGTCGTTATGAGTTTGGTTTAGTTTTCAGCAACAGCAAGGAGCGACATCGAATGACAGAGCAAAGTCGGGTTGAGAATGTGGTGATTATTGGTTCTGGCCCTGCCGGGTTCACGGCGGCCATTTACGCTGGGCGGGCCAACCTGAAGCCAGTTGTGTTTGAGGGGTTTCAGGTGGGCGGGATCCCGGGTGGGCAACTGATGACCACCACCGAGGTGGAAAACTTTCCGGGCTTTCCCGAGGGCATCAGCGGCCCCCAACTGATGAAAAACATGCGCGCTCAAGCGCAGCGGTGGGGGGCAGAGCTCTACCCCGAGGATGTCACCTTTGTGGATCTCAGCCAGCGGCCTTTTGTCGTCCGCTCTGATGAGCGAGAAGTGCGCACCCACAGCCTAATCATCGCCACCGGGGCCACGGCCAAGCGCCTACACCTGCCCGGAGAGGAGATCTACTGGAACCGCGGCATGTCCGCCTGCGCCGTCTGCGATGGGGCCATGCCCATATTCAGGGGAGTGGAGCTGGTGGTCATTGGCGGTGGCGATACCGCCTGTGAGGAAGCTACCTATTTGACCAAGTTTGGATCCCATGTCCACATGCTGGTGCGCAGTGGCAAGATGCGGGCCAGCAAGGCCATGCAAGACCGGGTGCTCAACCACCCCAAGATTACGGTGCACTGGCACACCGAGGCGGTGGAAGTCCTGGGCGACGGCCAGCGCCTGACCGGGGTGAAGGTGCGCAACAACCAGACAGGGGAGATCCGGGAGATGGCGGTGGGTGGCTTGTTCTACGCCATCGGCCATAAACCCAACACCGACCTGTTCAAAGGACAACTGGAACTGGATGAAGTGGGCTATATTGTCACCCGCCCCGGATCGGTAGCCACCAGCGTGGAGGGGGTGTTTGCCGCCGGGGATGTGCAGGATCACGAGTTTCGCCAGGCCATCACCGCTGCCGGCACCGGCTGTATGGCGGCCATGTTGGCAGAGCGCTGGCTCTCAGAACACGGCTTAGCCCAAGAGTATCACGTCGTCCCTCAGAGCCATCCTGAGCCCAGCCCTGCCACGGCTCCTCCCGAGGCGGAGTTGCCGGGGGAAGCTGCGGTGGCGGAGAACGGCCACGAGGATCTGGACTTCAGTAAGACCTGCCATGAAGGGAGCTATGCCCTGCGGCGGCTTTACCACGAAAGCGATCGCCTGCTGATGGTCAAGTACACCGCTCCCACCTGTGCCCCTTGTCATGCCCTCAGGCCGATCTTGAACAAAGTCATCGAAGAGTTTGCCGACAAGCTGCACGTGGTGGAGATCGACATCGAGAAGGATCCGGAGATTGCTGAAGCCGGCGGGGTCACCTGCACGCCGACGGTGCAGTTTTTTAAAAACAAGGAGCTGGTGGCGCAGGTGGTGGGCGTTAAGCCCAAGTCCCACTATCGGGAGGTGATCCAGGCCAATTTGTCTGAAGCAAGATCAGCTTGAGGTAGTCCCCCTCACCCCCAGCCCCTCTCCCTTGGGGAGAGGGGAGCTAGGTGTTGTGGTAGGCGGCCTGCAGGGCGGCCAAAGAGACCGACAACAGGGGATCCCCTTCTGCAGTTGTCAAGAGCAAAGGATCGGCAGGGGATCCCACTTGTCCCAGCAGTTGCCACTGGCCGGGGAGCTGTGACTCTAAGTAGGCTTCCCAAGGAGAGCGCTGGGCTGGATTGACAGAAACGAGGATGCGGCTGGATCCCTCGCCAAACAGGGCCTGATCCCAGCGCAGGGATCCGGGAGCCAGAGAGACACTGGCACCGCGGCCCCCGCTGAGGCAGGCTTCCGCCAGAGCCACGGCCAGTCCTCCCTCGCTACAGTCGTGGGCGGAGCGCACCCACCCCTGCCGGATGCCGTGGCGGCAGGCGGCTTGCACGCGCTTTTCCAGTTCCAGATCCACGGGGGCAGGCCGACCCGTGACCGTGTTGTAGATTGCCGCCAAATACTCGCTGCCGCCCAGACTGGTAACAGCCTGGGCTCCCAAGAGGTAGATGAGATCCCCTTCCTGCTGCCACCCCTGGCCACAGACCAACTTCAAGTCTGGAAGGAGACCGACCATGCCGATAACGGGGGTAGGGTAGATGGCCTGGGATCCCTTCTCGTTGTAGAGGGAAACGTTCCCCCCTGTTACCGGTGTCCCTAGGGCACGGCAGGCCTCCCCAATCCCCCGACAGGCCAGGGCCAACTGCCAGTACACCACGGGGTTTTCCGGGTTGCCGAAGTTGAGGTTGTCGGTTACAGCCAAGGGCTCCGCCCCCACGCAGGAGAGGTTGCGGGCGGCTTCGGCCACCGCGGCTTTGGCCCCCTCGTAGGGATCCAAATATACCCAGCGGCCATTGCCATCGAGGGTGGCAGCAATGGCCTTGCGGGCAGCCTGCAGGGGTGGCACCTCGCCCACGCCAAACTTTTGCGAGCGGATGCGGATAACCGCTGCATCTCCCTGCCCCGGCCAAAGGACAGTGTTGTTTTGCACCTGGTGGTCATATTGGCGATAGATCCAGGCTTTGCTGGCCAGGGTGGGGCGGGCCAAAAGCCGCAGCAGCACCTCTTGCCACGTCAGGGTTGCCTGATCGAGGTGGATCCCTTCGCGACTGCAAGGGGGTAGGGTGGCGGGATCCCACTGCCACGCTGCCTGGACGTACTCCGGTGGCTCTGGCAGCAGCGGGCGGACGTAGACGGGGGTCTCTTCGGCCAAGGCCCGCGCCGGCACTTGCACCACGCAGGTTCCGCGGTGCCAGATCTCCACCAGCGGCTCGGCAATGACTTCTCCGGCCACGCTGGCCTGCAGGCCCCAGCGGTGGAAGATCTCCATCACCTCCGCTTCGCGACCTTTTTGCACCACCAGCAGCATCCGCTCCTGGGACTCCGAAAGCAGGTACTCCCAGGCGGCCATGCCGCTTTCCCGCGCCGGCACCCGGTCGAGATCAAAGCGGATCCCTACGCCTCCTTTGGCGGCCATCTCCGCCGTGGAGCAGGTGATCCCGGCCGCCCCCATGTCCTGGGCGGCCACCACAGCTCCTGTGGCAAAGGCCTCCAGGCAGGCCTCGATGAGACATTTGCCCAGAAAGGGATCCCCCACCTGCACCGCCGGCCGATCCTGCTGGGAGTCCTCCTTGAGCTCGGCGCTGGCAAAGCTGGCCCCGCGGATCCCGTCCCGCCCCGTAGGGGCGCCCACGTACAAGACCGGATTCCCCACCCCCCGAGCTGCCGATTTCACCACCGCCGGCGTCTCCAGCAGCCCCAGAGCCATGACGTTGACCAGGGGGTTGCCACTGTAGCAGGGATCCACGGCCACTTCCCCCCCCACCGTGGGCACCCCCACGCAGTTGCCGTAGTGGGCGATCCCCTCCACCACCCTGGCCATGAGGCGGCGGTTGCGGGGATCCGTCAGCGGCCCAAAGCGCAGGGAGTTGAGCAGGGCAATGGGACGGGCGCCCAGGGTAAAGATATCGCGCAGGATGCCTCCCACGCCGGTGGCCGCTCCCTGGAAGGGCTCAACCGCTGAAGGATGGTTGTGGGATTCAATCTTAAAGGCCAGCCAGTCCCCATCCCCCAAATCTATGACGCCGGCATTTTCCCCCGGCCCCACCACCACCCGCTCGCCCGTAGTGGGAAAGTTTTTCAACAGAGGGCGAGAGTTCTTGTAGCAGCAGTGCTCCGACCACATCACCCCAAACATGCCCAGCTCGGTGGGGTTGGGATCCCGGCCCAGTTGCTGCTGGATCTGGTGATATTCCTGGGGGGAGAGGCCGTGGAGCGTCAGCTCTTCAGGAGTAGGGGGCATAGGCACCAAGGTTAGGTCAACAAAGCCGGCCCCAAAAGACGGGCCTGGCGTTCTTCCAGTATGCGACGCAGGCGGGGCCACTGCTGCAGCTCCGGGTCTTGGGCAATGAGCTGCTCTGCTGCCTGGCGGGCCAACTGCAGCACCTCTTGGTCATCCATGAGGCTGGCCAGAGCAAAATCGGGCAGTCCCGACTGGCGGGTGCCCATCACCTCCCCAGGGCCGCGGAAGCGCAGATCCATCTCGGCAATGAAAAAGCCATCGTGGGACTGCTCCAGGACTTTTAGCCGGCGCAGGGCCTCTTCGCTTTGGGATCCCGTCATTAAAATGCAGTAGGCCTGGTCGGATCCCCGCCCCACCCGCCCCCGCAGTTGGTGGAGCTGGGAGAGGCCAAAGCGCTCGGCATGCTCCACCAGCATCACCGAGGCGTTGGGCACATCCACCCCCACTTCCACCACTGTGGTGGAGACGAGGATATCCAGCTCCCGCCGGCGGAAAGCTTCTATGACGGCGTCCTTCTCGCTGCTAGTTAGGCGCCCGTGCAGCAGGCCCACCCGGAACTGGGGGAAGACCTTCTCCTGCAGGCGCTGGTGTTCCTCAATGGCGGACTTGAGATCCAGCTTCTCAGACTCTTCAATCAAAGGCAGCACCACGTAGGCCTGCCGCCCCTGGGCAATCTCCCGCTCCATCAGCCGCACCACCTGCAGGCGATCCCCCGGTCGAGCCACCACCGTGTGCACCGGCTTGCGCCCCGGGGGCAACTCGTCAATTTGGGTAACATCCAGATCCCCGTGCAGGGCCAGGGTAAGGGTGCGGGGGATGGGGGTGGCCGTCATGGTCAGGACATCGGGGTGATCCCCTTTCTGCTGCAGGGCAGCCCGCTGTTCGACGCCAAAGCGGTGCTGCTCGTCGATAACCACCAAGCCCAGGTTGCGAAACTGCACCGCCGGCTGGATGAGGGCATGGGTGCCAACCACTAGGGGCAGCTCCCCGGTCTGCAACTGCCGCAGGATCTCGCGCCGCTTGGCGGGGGGTGTGGAGCCGGTCAAGAGTTCCACAGGCACTTGCAGTTGGCTGAGCCACTCCACCAGCTTGCGGTAGTGCTGCTCGGCCAAGACCTCCGTGGGAGCCATGAGGGCCGTCTGCCAGCCCGACTGGATGGCCGCCAGCAAAGCCGCCACCGCCACCACAGTTTTGCCGGATCCCACATCCCCCTGCAGCAGGCGGTTCATGGGCAAGGGATCCCGCAGATCCGCCAGGATCTCGTCAATGGCCCGCTGCTGGGCAGCGGTCAGCTGGAAGGGCAGGATTTGGTAGAAGCGATCCAAGAGCTCTCCTCTAGCTGGCTGGTAGCGGGGGACAGCCTGGGCCTGGGCGCGGTAGCGCTGCCGCCGCTGCAAGAGGCTAAGTTGCAGGTAGAAAAACTCGTCGAACACCAGCCGCCGCCGGGCCTGGGCCAGCAGCTCTTGCGTCTTGGGAAAGTGGATCTGCTGCAGGGCAAGGGGCAAGTCCAACAGCTGCAACTGCCGCTTCAGGGGCTCCGGCAAGGGATCCTCCACCAAGGCAGCTGCCGGCAGGGCAAGCTGGACGGCTTTGCGCACCAAATCGGCGGGGATCCCTTCTGAGAGGGGGTAAACGGGTAGGATCTTGCCCAACCTCTCCAGATCCTCGCCCTCTCCCCCCAGCACCTCCAGTTGCGGGTTCTCCAGTGTCAAGCCCAAGCGGCCCTTTTTCACCAGACCGCTGGCCGCCACCACTGCCCCCTTGGGGTATTGCCGCTCCAGGGCCGCCTGCCAACTGCGCTGGGCAAATTGCCGCCCGCTGTAGAAGCGGCTGAGGGTGACTACGCCGCTTTTGTCGGCAAGCTTGAGGTTGAAGATGGTCAGCAAGGGGTTTTTGGGGCTGGTAAAGCAACTGCAGCTTTTCACCGTCCCCACCAGGGTAACCGTCTCCCCCACCTTGGCCTGGCGGATGAGCACGCGTCGGGAATAGTCCAGGTGATCCCGTGGGAAGTAGTAGAGGGCATCGCGCACAGTGTGCAGGCCCAGTTGCGCCAGTTTCTCCGCCGACTTGGGGCCAATGCCCTTGAGAAATTGCAGCGGCTGCTCCAAACTAAGGCCCTTGGGCAGGGGCAAAGCAGGGCTGGGTGGAGCAGAGTGGGCTTGTTCTTGCTGGCGACGCAGCCGCTCCAGCCAGCGGCGGGTTTCCGCCACCAGGTGCTGCCGCTCCGGCAGCTCTAGCTGGGGGTAGAGGCGATAGCGGGATCCCAGTTCTTTCCACCGCCGTCGCTCTTCCCCATCCAGGATCCAGCCAGCGGGGGGATCCTGGCCAAACACGCTCTGCAAAAATTGGGAGAAGGTCTGCTCTCGCCCCCGCAGGTCGGTAAACCCCACCTCTGCTTCCAGAGAAAGGGCGCGCTGAACCCGCTGTAGATCCACCTGGCTCAAGTTGCTTCTGGGTTGGCTGCCGGTAGTATCCTTTATCCAACTTTAGCCAATGGCAAAGCGTCCCAGGCGCAGCCCCTGGGCCTCAACTCAAAAGGGCCTGCTCTATAGGACAGGCCCCCGGATCCAGAGCAACCTTATTCTTCCAGATGGAAACTAGCTGCGGGCCAGGGCGGATCCCAGCAGCACGGCCATCACTGCCGGCACCAGGGCAATGGCCAGGATGGTGAAAACTTGCGCGTCGCTCATAGCCAACTCCTAAAACCCAGTGCTGTAAACCTGCCCCTCACTTTACCCCGGCTGGTGACCAGACCTGGGGCCCAAAAACATTCTTTACAAAGCGGCCTTTGGTTCTGCGCTTAGCCGCTGCGGGATCCCCTGGCCTGTGTTACGATGTTGCTTCGCAACGCTGTTGCGACCGCAGGGTAATTCTGGCCTTTTTTTCTTTGCAACGTTTGCTCTTGGCGTCACCATGGTAGCCGCCCCCCACAGCCTAACCACTCCCCGGGACAACCTGGCCATTTTGGCCGAAACGGATCCCATCGTCTACCGCCTCATCCAGCAAGAACTCAACCGCCAGCGGGATCACCTGGAGATGATTGCCAGCGAGAACTTCACCTCGCCGGCTGTCCTGGCGGCCCAGGGCTCGGTGCTTACCAACAAGTATGCAGAGGGGCTGCCCGGCAAGCGCTACTACGGCGGCTGCGAATTTATCGACGAGATCGAACAACTGGCCATCGACCGCGCCAAGCAACTGTTTGGGGCGGCCCACGCCAATGTCCAGCCCCACTCCGGTGCCCAGGCCAATTTCGCGGTTTTCTTGGCTCTGCTGCAGCCAGGAGACACGATCATGGGCATGGATCTGGCCCACGGCGGCCACCTCACCCACGGCTCGCCAGTCAATGTCTCCGGCAAGTGGTTCCGCGTGGTGCACTATGGCGTGGATCCGCAGACGGAGCGGATTGATTTTGACCAGGTGCGGGATCTGGCCCTGCAGCACCGGCCTAAGCTGATTATCTGCGGCTACTCCGCCTACCCGCGGACAATTGATTTTGCTGCCTTCCGTGCCATTGCCGACGAGGTGGGGGCCTATCTGATGGCAGACATTGCCCACATCGCCGGCCTGGTGGCCACTGGGCACCACCCCAACCCCGTGCCCCTCTGCGATGTGGTAACCACCACCACCCACAAGACGCTGCGAGGGCCGCGCGGCGGGCTGATTCTCACCCGCGACCCGGAATTGGGCAAAAAGCTGGACAAGGCGGTGTTCCCCGGCAGCCAAGGGGGGCCTTTGGAGCATGTCATTGCCGGCAAGGCGGTGGCCTTTGGAGAAGCCCTGCAGCCCAGCTTTGCCCAGTACTCAGCCCAGGTCATTGCCAATGCCCAGGCCCTGGCGGCAACGCTGCAACGACGGGGCATCCGGCTGGTTTCGGGGGGCACCGACAACCACCTGATGTTACTGGATCTGCGCTCGGTCTCGGCAGTGCTGGAGAAAAACGGGGCTGCCGATCCGGTGATGACGGGCAAGCGGGCGGATCGCCTGATGGAGGAGATCCACATTACCGCCAACAAAAACACCATCCCCTTTGACCCGCAGCCGCCCTTTGTGGCCAGCGGCCTGCGCCTAGGATCCCCGGCCTTGACCACCCGCGGCCTGGGCGCAGCAGAATTTGAGGAAATTGGGGAAATTATTGCCGATTGCCTGTTTCAACCGGGGGATCTGGCTGTGCTCGAAGACTGTCGCCGGCGAGTGGCCGAGCTTTGCCGCCGTTTTCCGCTCTACCCCCAGTTGGGATAACCGCAGTCCTCTCCGCGGCTTGCCATGCCCTACTTGGTTGCCTTTTTGGCTGCTGCCTGTGTGGTTCTCTGGGCAACCCCGGTGGTGAAGGCGGTCGGGATCCGCAG
>NZ_JANSJN010000019.1:15333-19957 GCF_047462555.1 Synechococcus sp. B60.1 | reverse complement strand
TACTTGGTTGCCTTTTTGGCTGCTGCCTGTGTGGTTCTCTGGGCAACCCCGGTGGTGAAGGCGGTCGGGATCCGCAGCGGCCAGTTGGATTTTCCCGATGAGCGCAAGATCCACCGGCAGCCGATGGTGCGCCTAGGGGGGGTCTCTATCTTTTTTGGCAACCTGGTGGCACTACTCTTGCTCTGGGGAGCCGGAGCCTTCGCCGGCTTGCGCACCGAGCAGGAGTACGAGATCTGGGGGGTAACCATTGGCGGCGTTTTGTTTTTTTTGATTGGCCTGGCCGACGATCTGTTTCAGTTGTCGCCCTTTTCCCGCCTGGCGATGCAGTTTGGGGTGGCTGCCGCCGCTTGGGGAGTGGGGGTGCGCATTGAGTTCATCAACCTACCGCGCCTTGGCCTCTGGCCCTTCCCGGTGTGGTTGAGCCTGCTGGTTACCCTGCTGTGGCTGGTGGGGATGGCCAACGCCATCAACTTCATGGACGGCCTGGATGGGCTGGCGGCAGGGGTGTCAGGGATCGCGGCAGTCGTGATGCTGATGGTAACGCTGCTGCTGGATCGGCCGGCGGCGGCGATGCTGGCGGCAGCCTTGGCAGGGGCCTGTCTGGGCTTTTTGCGCTACAACTTCAACCCGGCTCAGATCTTCATGGGAGATGGGGGAGCCTACTTTTTGGGCTTTACCCTAGCCGGGATCGGGGTCATTGGGGTGGCCAAGGGGGTGACCACGCTGGCGGTGGCCCTGCCGTTTTTTATCCTGGCCGTGCCAATCCTGGATATGTCTGCCGTCATCCTCAAGCGGCTGGCCAGGGGCAAGTCCCCCTTTCATCCCGACAAGGGCCACTTGCACCATCGCCTGCTCAAAGCCGGCCTGTCGCAGCGGCATTCAGTGCTCTTGATCTACGCCATGACCCTTTGGGGGGGATCCCTGGCCTTGGCCTTGGCCGGCCTGCCGGCAGGGGGCACCTACCTGGGCGGCGCCTCGCTGCTGTTAGCGGGAGTAAGCTGGGGGGCCTGGCAACGCCAGCGTCAGCGGCAACGGTCTTTGGCTGCTGAAGATACCGAGGTTCAAGCAACAGATTCAGTTAATTCAAAATAAGGATTAAGCCTGGGTTGTTCCCAGCCGCCCGCCTGCCTAGACTGGAAGGTATCTCCTCTGCCGCCTTGATGATGCGTCCTACACCGGAGCTGGCGGCCCTTTTGCGCCGCACCGCCGATCGCCTACAGGCCCAGCACTGGGGCTTTTGGGATCGCGAGTACTGCTGGCGGGATAGTACCCGCTGCAATTGCGGCCTGCTGGTGCGGGAAGCCCTGGGCTGGAATCAGCAGCAGCTTAGCCTGCGCATCCACCGCGGCACCTGGCGCTCCATTGCCCAAACGGCCTACCGCACTGCTGCCTTTGTCCTGAGGGATCCCTGGGAAGCCCAGTGTGAGGCCACGGGCCTGCGGCTGGGATATGTGTTCGAAAAAATGGCAGAGCTGGGGTTTGACCAGCCAGAGGACTTTGCCGCCCTGGAAGAGCTGAGCGATCCCGTCATCCGGGCCCGCCTGGCTGCAAAAGGGGTGGAGCCGCTGCGGCAGGATCACGCCCTCCATGTGGCCCTCTACATGGGGGAGCTAGCCGACTGGGTTGAGGAACAACTGCAGGCGCAAGCTCAGCTCAGCCACCTGACTCAACCGCTGCCCAAAGCCAAAGCACCAGAGGTAACCGTCCGCCAGCCACTGCACCTGCGGTGAGGGGCGGATCCCTCAGTTGGATTCGTCCACCATCACCACATGGGTGGGGATCTCAGGGGGCAGGAGCTTGCGGCCCGACAAGAAAGCCAGCTCGATCAAGAAGGCAAACCCCCCCACCTCAGCGCCGCTCTGGGCCACCAATTGGGCGGTGGCAGCGGCGGTGCCCCCGGTGGCGATGACATCATCTACGATCACCACTCGGTTGCCGGGGCGCAGGGCGTGGGCATGAAGTTGCAACTGGTCTTGGCCGTATTCCAGGCTGTAGATTTGGCTGAGCACCGGCGGCGGCAACTTGCCCGGCTTGCGAACCGGGACAAATCCCAAACCCAGATGCTGAGCCAGGGCAGCTCCTAAAATAAAGCCGCGCGACTCGATGCCCACCACATAGTCCAGGGATCCCATAGAGGTGGTGCCAGCGGCCAATTGTTCAATAGCAGCCCGGAAGCCCGCCGGATCCCCCAAGAGGGGGGTTATGTCGCGAAAGAGGATCCCGGGTTTGGGAAAATCGGGCACCAAGCGGATGAAGGCGCGCAAATCCATCCTGTTTTCCTCGTTGGCCAGTGGCTTGCCGAAAGGGCGCTCCAAGCAACCCATCATACCTGCTTAGCTTAAGGGCAGATGGGATCCCTTTTTGTCCGTTCGGCACCGGGGAAGATTTTTTATAATTGGCAGGGCTAGGAGCCGCGGCTCACCTGGTCTTTCTGTTCCTGACTCTGGAGACTTCTCATGCGCTATTACATGGCCATTGACTCCAATCCGCTGGCAAGTTTGCCGCTGGCTCTGTTTGGGGTGGGCAGTGAGTCGGCTTACGTCGATCTGCTGCAGGACAAGTTGATTGTCCGGGCGGGCAACCTGTTCAACGAAACCTTCTCCCTGAGCGAGTTGGGACAAGGGGAGCGCTTCTCTTGGCCCTGGTTCTACGGCCTGGGCGTGCGCACCGATTTCCAGGGGCTGGTGGGCGCGGTAACCAGCACCCAGGGGGTAATTGCCATCCCGCTGCTGCAGGAAAAGACCCTCTTCATCCCCCTGCTGGGGCCCCTGGGGCTGCAAGTATCCTGCAAAAAGTTGGTTTTCAGCCTCAAGGATCCGGACACGTTCCTGGCCAACTTCAATCAGGGTCGCCCAGAGGTGAACAGCGGGCCCAAGAATGTGGTGATCGAGTAGCCGTCTGGCCGGCTACTTTGACGAGACCAGCACTTCGGTAACAGAACCGCGCTCGCGGCCCTGGCAGTTGATGGCGCGGCTGGCCGCAATGGTGGGAATGAGATAGCCGCTCCGGGGGACTTGTACAACGCTAAACAGAAACGAACCCCTGTGAGGAGCCCGTCCCGCTTACGCGAGCGGTTTTCTTCAGCAAAACCCTGACTAGCGGCAGCCCGGGGCTCCCCCTACCAGGGGTGACGCGGCCATTCCGCCGATGCCAACGGTCGGCCGGTAGCCCTCCTCTAGTCTTGCTCCTCTTCTAGCAGCTCTTCCAGCACCTCGATCCAACGCTCCAGCTCCTCCAACCCCTGCAACACTGCCTCTGGGTCGCTCAGCTCCACCTGGAGCATCTGGGCCGATTCTTCCCAGGTCAGGGATCCGGGCGGGCTGGCCAGCCAATTCAGGTAACGGGGCAAGAAGGTGCGGGGAGACAGATGATACTGGCGGTGGCAGGCCAGGGCAACCAGTCTGGCCAGGCTGGCCTGATGGCTGCTAAAAGGGCGGAGAAACAGCTCCGGCATCCCCACCCAGCGGAACTGGTCTTCCGGCAGCAGCTCCACCGCATCGCCACATAGCTCTTGGCACAGCTTCAGCCACTCTTCGCTGACCCAGTAGGTAGGGCTGGCCTCAGAGGGCGCCAGCAGAGGGGTGTCGCCCCCTGGGATCCCCGAGCGGTAGAGAAGCAGCTCCAGCCGCGCAATCAAGCTCTGGTAAAACACAGCCTGCAGCTGGGCCTCCAGGTGGTAAATCAACAGGGCTTGGGCCAACTGGAGGCTGCTGGAGAGAAAGGTCTCCGGCCCGCTGACGCCATTGCGGAAACGGAGAGGCACCCCCCCTGGTGTGCCTCGCGCCGTCTCAAGCAGGTAGCCTAGCAGCATCTGCTGTAAAAACGCGGTATGCACCCCCACCTCCCAGGAGGGCCGAGTAGCTCCCTGCAACTCCTCTAGCTCCAGCCAAAGTCGGGGCTCCTCAGGCCGGAGCCGCCGGCTGAGGGCTGCAAGGGCTCGCAGTAGGGAGGCAAGGGATTCACCCCCTGGAAGGGGCGTCTCTAGTGGCCAAGGGAAGGAGTCGGTCTCCCCACGGCTTGCTTCCAGTTGGGAGGTAATTTCCGGCAGCCAGGGCTTGGCTTGGGCAGCGCACTCGGGGCAGAACTCCTGCAAAGCAGACCAGACCAGGAAGGTGGCCTCGGCGGCAGTGAGGCGAGGAGCCGGATCTCCCCAAGGGGCATAGAGGTCGCAGGTACGGATGGAACGGCTCAGGGCGCGGCTTTTTAGGCGGTAGTAGCGCTGGAACAGGTCAAAGCGATCGTGGATCCCGTCTAGCAGATGCTCCCAAAAGGTCTGGCCGAGGCCGTGGCGAGCCAGGTACAGATCGGCGGCAGAATCGTAGCCCCGCCACTGGGCCTCCCAGAGGTGGTCGCGGATGAGGATGCTGAGAATAAATCCCCCCAGCTCTGCATGGGCTTCCAGGTGTTGGCCCAACCGCTGGTAGGCCGCCCAGCGGATCTCGGCGCTGGGATGGGTTTGCAGGCTCTGCAGGTGGGTAAGAGTTTCAGCCGACTGGGGTTGGGGGAGCCCCAGGCCCTGGCCAGGGAGGGAGGCGAGGGTGACTTGCCACAACTGCCGCCAGGCCAAGCGTCCGGCCAGGCGCTGCTGGTGGAGCAGGCGCTCCAGAGGCTCCGCCTGTTGATG
>NZ_JANSJN010000019.1:11663-15233 GCF_047462555.1 Synechococcus sp. B60.1 | reverse complement strand
CTCCAGAGGGAAAAACAGCAAGTGGCTCTGCAGGGAGATAGCCCGCTCCAGGTCCCTCCAGTTGGGGACTGCCCCTGTCCAGCCGGAGTCAGCTGGGATCCCTTCCCTGTCCCCGGCGAGGTGGGCCGCCAGAGCTTGCGTCAGCTGCGCCAAGATCTGCAGCGCCTTCCCCAGCTCTGGTGGGCTGAGCTGGGCCACTTGCCCCCGGTAGCGCCGGGCAAACTGCTGCACCTGCTCCTCCAGATCATTCCAGCTTGGGGCACCCTCTTGCCCAGAGCTGGCGAAACGCTCAAAAGGGGGTTCAGCCGTAGGAAAGACCACCAGCACCAGCCTCCTAGAGATGGGGGCATCCCCTCTTTGGCTTGTCAGCTAAGCCAACCCAGCAGCAGCTGAGGACTAGGCCTGCACAAGCCAATGTACTTCCTCCAGCATAGGTGTCGGGAGACAATCATTGGTGGAAAGGCTTTCCAGAGGAGGCGACGCTTTTGTTTGCCCAGGTCACTGCTGCTGCTCTACTGGGACTCAAGGCCGTGCGGGTCACGGTGGAGGTGGACGTTGGCGGTGGCTTGCCGCAGATTACCCTGGTGGGGCTGCCCGACACAGCCGTTCAAGAGGCCAAAGAGCGGGTACGGGCGGCCATCAAGAACTCCGGCTTTGCCCTGCCGCAGCGGCGGATCATCGTCAACTTGGCCCCCGCTGATCTGCGCAAAGAGGGCCCCAGCTTTGATCTGCCCATTGCCATCGGCATTCTGGCAGCCGCGGGGGTAATTGAGCGGGAAGCGCTGGCCAACACCCTGATGCTGGGGGAATTGGCCCTGGATGGCACCCTGCGCCCCGTAGCGGGTGTTTTGCCCATTGCCGCCAGTGCCGCCGAGATGGGGATCCGCCGCCTGGTGGTGCCCCAGGAGAATGCTCCGGAAGGAGCCCTGGTGCAAGGGATCCAGGTGTATGGGTTGCCCTCTTTGGCGGCGGTGGTGAGCTGGCTGCAAAACCCCCAGGGAGTTGAGCCAGTGCGGATCCAGCCGGAGCAGCTGCTGCCCCCTGAAACGGAACCCTTACTGGATTTGGCCGATGTGAAGGGGCAGGAACACGCCCGGCGGGCTCTGGAGATTGCGGCGGCCGGCGGGCACAACCTGCTGCTGGTGGGCAGCCCAGGAGCGGGCAAAACCATGCTGGCGCGGCGTCTGCCCGGCATCCTGCCCCGGCTGCAGTGGGAGGAAATGTTGGAGATCACCCGCATCTACTCAGCAGCGGGCCTGCTACGGCAAAACCTGCACCTAGGACGCCAGACTCCCCTGATTACGCAGCGACCCTTTCGGGCTCCCCACCATTCGGCCTCGGCGGTGGCGCTGGTGGGTGGTGGCCCCTACCCCAAGCCTGGTGAGATCTCCCTTGCTCACCACGGTGTCCTGTACTTGGACGAACTGACGGAATTTCGCCGTGAGGTGCTGGAGGTGCTGCGCCAGCCTTTGGAAGACGGCAAGGTTACCATCTCCCGCGCCCGCGTTTCTTTAGAGTTTCCCGCCCAAACCACCCTGGTGGCCTCCACCAACCCCTGTTCCTGCGGCTTCTACGGGGATCCCGTTCAGCCCTGCACCTGTACGCCGCAGCAGCGGGAGCGCTACTGGTCCAAGCTCTCCGGCCCGCTGCTCGATCGCATTGATTTGCAGGTGCGGGTCAACCGCCTCAAGCCGGAAGAAATTGTCCGCCTCCAGGGGGGCGAATCCTCCCAAGCGGTGCGGCAGCGGGTGGAACGGGCGCGGCAACGCCAACGGCAGCGCTTCCAGGACGAACCTGGGATCCACTGCAACGCCCAAATGCAACCCCGCCACCTGCGGCAGTGGTGTGCCCTGTCGGATCCCTGCCGTAAGCTCCTAGAGAGCGCCATCCACAAGTTGGGCCTGTCTGCGCGGGGGAGCGACCGCATCCTCAAGGTGGCCCGCACCATCGCCGACCTGGAGGGCGCCGAGGCCATCGCCCCCACCCACCTCGCCGAGGCCATTCAGTATCGCAGCCTGGATCGCGGGCGGCTCTGAGCCCAAGCGCTCCGCGCCGCTCACGCGACCACCCCCGGCCCCTCTCCCAGAGGGAGTGATGCCCTCACCCCCGGCCCCTCTCCCAGAGGGAGTGATGCCCTCACCCCCGGCCCCTCTCCCAGAGGGAGAGGGGAGTATGCTGGGGGATTGGCTTGCTTTAAGCCAAGGGGAGTGAGGCAGGGGCGGGAGAGATCTGCCCCTGGTGCACGTGAAGGATTTGCGCTCCCTTGAGCCAAGCGGTGTCAAAGGATCCTAGGTGGGTGGTGGTAACCAAAGTTTGCACCCGCTCTTGAATGGCCCCTAAGAGCTGGTTTTGGCGGTGCAGATCCAGCTCCGCCAGCACGTCGTCCAACAGCAGCAAGGGCGGATCCCCCTTCACCTGCTCAATCAGCTCCAGCTCCGCCAGTTTGAGGGCCAAGACCAAGGTGCGCTGCTGCCCCTGGGATCCGTAGGCACGAGCCAGCCGTCCGTCGAGGCTCAGCTCCACCTCGTCCCGGTGGGGGCCGACCAGGGAAGTGCCCAAAGCCTGTTCGGCAGCAGCCTTGGCGCGGATCTCTGCCAAGAATTGGGCCTGAACCGCCGCGGGATCGGCCTGGGGATCCGCCAGGGGCACCTGGGGGCGATAGGTGAGGCTGAGGGTCTCCCGTCCGCCGCTGATGGTTTGGTGCCAGCGGGCGGCCAGGGGTTCTAGCCGCTGCAACAGCCGGGCGCGACGGCGCACGATACGACTGCCGCTGGTGGCCAGTTGTGCGTCCCAGAAGGCCATCTGAGAAGCTTTGTTGCTGGCGGCTCCTTGCGTCGGCGGGATGGAATCCTTGGGATCCTGCTTCAAGAGGGCATTGCGCTGCTTGAGGATCTGGCGATACTGCTCCACCAAGTCGGCATAAACAGGCTCCAGTTGGATTAACACCCCGTCTAGCCAATGGCGTCGCGCCTCTGGCCCCCCTCGCACCAGCTCCAGATCCAGGCTGGAGAACACCACGGCACTCACCTGCCCCAAAAAGTCAGATTGTCGCCGTAGCACCTGGCCGTTAACCCTCAGGGATCGCCCCCCCTGGCTGCGCAGCTCCATTGCCAGCTCGTGGGCCACCCCCAGCCGTTCCACGGTGGCGGCAATCCGCGCCCTCTCTTCCCCCTGCTGCACCAGCTCCCGATCCCGGCTGGCCCGCCGCGAGCGCAAGGTGGCCAAGAGCTCCACTGCCTCCAAAAGGTTGGTCTTGCCCTGGGCGTTCTCCCCCACCAGGATGGTCTTGGGCGCCTCGAAGGGGATCCCCTGATCCCGGTAGTTGCGGAAGTGCCACAGGTGCAGAAAACGCAGGTACACTCGACGAGGGTGGGCTACTGACTCTGGATTTCTGGGAACAAGAACGGCCCCCGCGGCGGGGGCCTTTACTCTAACGCAACTGCTGCAGGGTTAGGAGAAGAGAGCGGGCTGCCTCAACCAGGGGGCGCTTAGAGGCTGCCCAGGGATCCCAAACCGCTCAGGCGCTCTGCCGCCAACAGATGCAACGCAGCGCGGGCCGAGTGGTGGGCA